>NZ_BCAZ01000011.1:0-115460 GCF_001320205.1 Pseudomonas sp. NBRC 111123 | reverse complement strand
CATGTGCTGTACCTGTGGGAGCGGCTTTAGCCGCGAAAGGGCCGGCACAGGCAACAAATGCCTCCCAGGATCACCAAGATCCCATCCCCACCCTCCGACCACCCTGTGCAACGCCGCGCGTTGGCGTAGAATGGTCGACTTTGTTCAATACACCCCGTAAATACATCCCCCTGGCCACGCTGCCGGGGCGATCGTCGATGTCTTTACCTATCTGATTAGAGGGCTTGGTTTTGGCTCAATACGTCTACACCATGCATCGGCTGAGCAAGGTCGTGCCGCCGAAGCGGGAAATTCTCAAGAACATTTCCCTGTCGTTCTTCCCAGGCGCCAAGATCGGCGTGCTCGGCCTGAACGGCGCCGGTAAATCGACCCTGCTGCGGATCATGGCGGGCGTCGACAAGGAATTCGACGGCGAAGCCCGTCCGATGCCCGACATCAACGTGGGTTACCTGCCACAGGAACCGCAACTGGACCCGAACAAGTCCGTGCGTGAAGTGGTCGAGGAAGCCGTCAGCGTGATCAAGGACGCCCAGGCTCGCCTGGACGAGGTCTACGCTGCCTACGCCGAGCCGGATGCCGACTTCGACAAGCTGGCCGCCGAACAGGCCAAGCTCGAAGCCATCCTGCAGGCCGCCGACGGCCACAACCTGGAGCGTCAGCTGGACGTCGCTGCCGACGCCCTGCGCCTGCCGGCCTGGGATGCCCGCATCGAACACCTGTCCGGTGGCGAGAAGCGCCGTGTGGCCCTGTGCCGCTTGCTGCTGTCGGCGCCCGACATGCTGCTGCTCGACGAACCGACCAACCACCTGGACGCCGACTCGGTAGCCTGGCTGGAGCGTTTCCTGCACGACTTCCCGGGCACCGTGGTAGCGATTACCCACGACCGTTACTTCCTCGACAACGTCGCCGGCTGGATCCTCGAGCTGGACCGCGGCGCCGGTATCCCGTACGAAGGCAACTACTCGGGCTGGCTGGAAGCCAAGTCGGACCGCCTGGCGCAGGAATCCAAGCAGCAGAGCGCCCACGAGAAGGCCATGAAAGAGGAACTGGAGTGGGTGCGCAAAGGCGCCAAGGCCCGCCAGTCCAAATCCAAGGCCCGCCTGCAGCGCTTCGAAGAAATGCAGTCGCAGGAATTCCAGAAGCGCAGCGAGACCAACGAGATCTACATCCCGGCCGGCCCGCGCCTGGGCGACAAGGTCATCGAGTTCAAGAACGTCACCAAGGGCTACGGCGATCGCGTGCTGATCGACAACCTGTCGTTCGCCATGCCAAAAGGCGCCATCGTCGGCGTGATCGGTGGTAACGGTGCCGGTAAGTCGACCCTGTTCCGCATGCTGATGGGCAAGGAACAACCGGACTCGGGCAGCATCGAGATCGGCGAAACCGTGCAGCTGGCGTGCGTGGACCAGAGCCGCGAAGACCTCGACGGTTCCAAGACCGTGTTCCAGCAGATCTCCGACGGTTCCGACCAGATCCGCATCGGTAGCTACGAGATCCCGTCGCGTACCTACGTTGGCCGCTTCAACTTCAAGGGTGGCGACCAGCAGAAGTTCGTCAAGGACCTGTCCGGTGGTGAGCGTGGCCGCCTGCACCTGGCCCTGACCCTGAAGGAGGGCGGCAACGTCCTGCTGCTCGACGAACCGTCCAACGACCTCGACGTCGAAACCCTGCGTTCGCTGGAAGAAGCCCTGCTGGACTTCCCGGGCGCCGCCATCGTGATTTCCCACGACCGTTGGTTCCTGGACCGTGTGGCCACTCACATTCTGGCGTACGAAAACGACTCGAACGTGGTGTTCTTCGAGGGCAACTACACCGAGTACGAAGCCGATCGCAAGAAGCGCCTGGGCGATGCCGCTGCCCAGCCGCACCGCGTACGGCACAAGAAGCTGGCCCAGTAAGCCGGTTTTCTGATGCACAGGAATGGGGCCCTTACCGGCCCCATTTTTGTGCCTGGCTGGAAAGTGCTGTTGGCCTCATTCGCGGGCAAGCCCGCTCCCACAGATAAGGCGCTGTAACCAAGTTTTGCATGACACCTGTGGGAGCGGGTTTACCCGCGAAGAGGCCCACCACTGAAGGGTGATTTTGTATACATTTATATAAAACGCACCAAATAATTTCAAAAAAACGACATTTCGCCCTATTCCGGTGCGATTGCTTCTTGGTACATTCCAGAAAAAACCAATAAGTCCAATCCTCTTGGTGAGATGTCTACCATGATCGAATCTGTCGACAATTTCCTTGCACGCCTGCAGCAACGCGACCCGGGCCAACCGGAATTCCACCAGGCGGTGGAAGAAGTGCTGCGCACCCTGTGGCCGTTCCTCGAAGCCAACCCTCACTACCTGCAGTCGGGCATCCTCGAGCGCATGGTCGAGCCTGAGCGCGCCGTGCTGTTCCGCGTGTCGTGGGTCGATGACCAGGGCAAGGTCCAGGTCAACCGCGGCTATCGCATCCAGATGAGCAGCGCCATCGGCCCTTACAAGGGCGGCCTGCGCTTCCACCCGTCGGTGAACCTGAGCGTGCTCAAGTTCCTGGCCTTCGAACAAGTGTTCAAGAACTCCCTCACCTCGCTGCCCATGGGTGGCGGCAAAGGTGGCTCGGACTTCGACCCGAAAGGCAAGAGCGATGCTGAAGTCATGCGCTTCTGCCAGGCCTTCATGAGCGAGCTGTACCGCCACATTGGCGCCGATTGCGACGTGCCGGCCGGTGACATCGGCGTCGGTGCCCGCGAGATCGGCTTCATGTTCGGCCAGTACAAGCGCCTGGCCAACCAGTTCACCTCTGTGCTGACCGGCAAGGGCATGACCTACGGCGGCAGCCTGATCCGCCCTGAAGCCACCGGCTACGGCTGTGTGTACTTCGCTGAAGAAATGCTCAAGCGCCAAGGCCTGCGTATCGACGGCCGCCGCGTGGCCATCTCCGGTTCCGGCAACGTCGCCCAGTACGCTGCACGCAAGGTCATGGACCTGGGTGGCAAGGTGATTTCGCTGTCCGACTCCGAAGGTACCCTGTACGCCGAAGCCGGCCTGACCGATGCCCAGTGGGATGCGCTGATGGAGCTGAAGAACGTCAAGCGCGGCCGCATCAGCGAACTGGCTGGCCAGTTTGGCCTGGAATTCCGCAAGGGCCAGACGCCGTGGAGCCTGCCGTGCGACATCGCACTGCCGTGCGCCACCCAGAACGAACTGGACATCGAAGACGCCCGTACCCTGCTGCGCAACGGCTGCATCTGCGTGGCCGAAGGTGCCAACATGCCGACCACCCTGGCTGCCGTGGACCTGTTCATCGAGGCCGGCATCCTGTACGCCCCGGGCAAGGCATCGAATGCCGGTGGCGTGGCGGTGTCGGGGCTGGAGATGTCGCAGAACGCCATGCGCCTGCTGTGGACTGCCGGTGAAGTGGACAGCAAGCTGCACAACATCATGCAGTCGATTCACCATGCTTGCGTGCATTACGGTCAAGAGGCCGATGGCAAGGTCAACTACGTCAAGGGTGCGAACATTGCCGGCTTCGTGAAAGTTGCCGATGCCATGCTGGCTCAGGGCGTGGTCTGATCCGAAGGCCTGGGGGCCGCTTCGCGGCCCATTCGCGACACAAGGCCGCTCCTACAGAAGTACGCGGCCCCTTGTAGGAGCGGCCTTGTGTCGCGAAAGGGCTGCAAAGCAGCCCCAATGGCCTAGACACTACTCCAGATTTCGAGCACTTCGATCATCTGATCCCCCGCCGGCCGCCGCCACAGCACTTCATCCCCAGGCCCGGCGCCAAGCAACGCCCGCCCCAGCGGCGACCCCCAGTTGATCATCCCGCGCCCGGCATCCGCCTCATCCTCGCCCACCAGCTGCACCACCTGCTCCTGGTCATGCTCGTCGACGAACCTGACCCGGCTACCTATCTGCACCTTGCTGCGCGATGTCGCCGCCGGCACCACCTGCGCGCTCTGCACCCGCGCGCTGAAATAGCGTAGGTCCCGCTCGGTATCGGCCAGGCGTTGCTTGTCACCGCGCTCGGCCTGGGCCTGCAACGCGCTGCGCAAGGCATTCAGCTCGCTCACGCGTTGTTGCAGCTGGCGCAGGCCGCTGGCGGTCACGTAATTGGGCTGGTCGCTGACGCGCCGCTCTACCGGCTGATCGGCCTGGGCGGCGGCCTGGTCTTCGTTGACGAATGCTCGGCTCATGCAATGGCCTCCTTGTACAGGAGACCAGCATGGCAGGCTGGCGGTTTCAGTGGATGTCAGTTTGCGACGCAGGCATGTTGGAATCAGCGGCGGTAGGCGCGGGCGGCGCCCTGGTCTTTCTCCTGCTGCCATTCGCGGTCACGCTCGTCCCAGAAGCGCTCGTGGTACTGGCGCTGCTCCTCGCTGTTCTGCATCGCGTGGCATTGGCGGAACCCATCGTCCCAGCCGGTTTCGTACTGGCGATTGTGCAGGTAACGCGGCACGTCTTTCTTGAAGTCGCCAACCATCAGGCCAGCCGCCTGGCGGCCGCTGCTGCAACCGTCCTGATAGCCGTCGGCGTAGGCGGGGGGATAACCGTGGTTGACCATCTGATCGTGGGTGGTTTCGCAACCCGCCAGCAACAACGCAATGCACAAGCCGAACCAGTACCGCGACATGACCACCTGGACCTTTGGGGAGATACCGCAAAGTCTAGGTGGCGATTTGTCGGCGAGCTGTCAAAACAGTGTCAAAGAGTCGGTTGGTTCACAGTGCTGTTGTTGTGCCGACTTGCCCGCGAAAGGCCGCAAAGCGGCCTCAATAGTGATACCACTTCACTTCGAGCATCACTTCATTCTGCGCTGTCGCCAGGTGGCTGAACTGGCGCGAAGCACTTAACCTCAGCCCCAGGTTCTGGCTGATCTCCCACTGCTGGTTCAGGCTCACACTGCGCCGCACCTCGCCATTGGTGAAGTAATCACCCTTGGCTTCCAGCGTCATGTTGCCCAGGCCGTTGCGCCACAGCAACCCACCGTTGAACCCCGTCGCCGGGGCGATGAACTGGGCGAAGTCGTTGTGGTGTTCGACCCGCAGCGTGCCCAGGGCAAAGCCCAGCAAGCCATCGGCCAGTTGCCAGGTGCCGCCGGCGCCGCCGTTTACATGGCTCACCAGCACCTCGTCGTCGTGTTTGCCAGGCACCCGCTCCAGGCCTCCGGCTACTTGCCAGGACCAAGGCTTGAGCAACGCGTTGCGCGGCGTCAGCGAGCGGATAGTGGCCAGGTCCAGGCGCTGTACCTGCCAGTCGTTGCCTTCGTACTGACGCACCTTGAGCTGCAGAATCTCGATCTGCGCGCCCAGCGGGAAGCCATAGGCGTTGTCGTTGAGGTCGTGGTAGGCCATGCGCAGGCCATATTCGGCGTAGGCGCGGTCTTCACGGGTACCGACGCCCAGCTGCCAGGTGCGCGAGTCATGGCCGTCCTCGGGCAAGCCAGGGCGTTCGATCTGCAACGCTGGCGGCGGGTTGCTGTTGATCGCCCGCAGCAGCTCGAAGCTGCGCTTGGCCTGGCCAGGGTCGCGCTCCTGGCCGTTGGCCCGGTAGCGTTCCAGGCGGTAAGCGGCATCCTGCACCAGCGCCTGGCGCTCGCGGGGCAGGGCTTTGAAATCGGCACTTTGCAATTGCGCGGTATCAGCACTGACGGCCAGTACCTGGCGCTTCTCGTCATGGTCCAGCGGCTCGGCCCGGGCCAGCAACTCGCGTTCGCGTGACGGGCGGTAGGTTTCGCTGGCGACCAGGCCAGACTGCTTCACCGCTTTTACCGTGTCGGTGGGGATGGCGGTGAGCGGGAACTGCGAGGTCAGGTCCAGGCTCGGCCGCGCCACTTGCAACAGCTCCAGCAGCCGGTAGGAGCAGTTTTCGTCGAAGAAGAAATAATCGAACTGGATCTGCTTAAGTTCCCAGACGTGCTCGACCATGCGCCCGGTTTCTTCCGGCGTCAGGTCCAGCTGGTATTCCCACAGGTCGCGGTTTTCCAGGCTGCGGTACTCGGAGAGCTTTTCCTGGTAAGGCATCAGCGCGAACAGGCCTGGGTAGCCACCCATCAGGCCCTTCCAGGCATACAGGATGCTGTTGTCGCTGCCTTCGATGTAGGCGCCAAAGTTGATTGCGTAACTCAGCAGCGTGGTGTCGTCGCTGCGGGTGGTGGACTGGTCGATGCGCAACAGGGTATGGCCGAACATCGATGACGGGCTGTTCAGGTAGGCCGCCGGGAAAATCAGCGCCGCGCTGTGCGGGTCGATCGACTGGTACCAGGTCTTGAATTCCTGGCAGTCCGGCTGCGGCAGGCCTTGCAGACCGAGCTGTTCACGCAGCCAGCGGGTGCGCGCGGGGAATACGCACTGGGCGTGCTTGTCACCCAGGCTGGCAGGTGCATACAGCGCTTCGACGGTGGCCTTGAGCTCCTGGTCGGGATGGTGTGCACCGTCCTCGGCGAGGAAGAAGGCGTCATCGTCCACATAGCTGCGCCAGCCACCGAGCTTGGCGGTTTCATAGTGGCCTAGGGCAATCCAGTAAGGGGTATTGGCCAGTTGCTGGATACGGCCTGGGTCCAGCACGGGCATGGCATGTACGGGGGCGCAGGCACACAGCGCCAGGGAAGCGAGGCGTTTGAGCATATCGGGCAACTACTTCTTGACGATGCCGAAAAAGGCGAAACCCGCCCCGTGAGGGGCGGGAGCAGCTGCACTCAGGCCTCGGTAGCGTATTTGGCCAGGCGTGGGTCGTTCTTCAGAACAGCGAGGGTGTTGCTGTGGACTGTTTCGGCAGTCACGTCGGCGCTGTTGAAGATCTGGTTGAAGTGCTGGTGGGTGACCGAGGCGAAGTAGCCGCGATCTTCCGGCGCCACACCGAGGACCACGGCGTAGGTGGTCAGGGCTTCGCCCTGGCCCATGGCCATGTCTTCGGACAGCTCGTTCATCATGCCGTTCATGGCGAACCAGGACTTGCCGCCGTAGGTCAGCGAAGCCTTGGTGGAGCAGCCGTTGGTACCGGAGGTCATGCCGAAGGTGGCGTTACCGGAGGTACCGTTGGTGGTGGAAGCCAGGAAGTGGGCCGGCGTACCGCGCTGGCCTTCGAACAGCATGTTGCCCCAGCCGCAGTTCGGGCCGCCCGGCGCTTCAGCGAGGGCGTTGAGCGAGACCACGGTGAACAGAGTACCCAGAAGAATCCGTTTCATAGCATTGTTCTCTTTGTCTTAACCAAGGGTCAGGGTTGTCTGGCAACGTGTTGCCAGGTCGGGAAAGCGTTTCACCCACCCGCGCAGCTTGGAGTTTAGGCATGATCTAAAGGTTGCGTTGTTGATTGCGAAAAATTTGCTTTTCCATGTCAGCGTCGCAGCTGCGACATAAAGTCCCGTGGAGCCTTGCAAGGCGCGCGCGGGCAGCGCCAGAATGCTCCGTATCTGCCCCGCCGAAGTAAGGAAACCCAATGCCCGATCCTGTCGCTGCGCGCCTGCGTCTCGCGCCTGAAGCCCTGACCCGGCGTTTCTCCCCCGAGCAGTTTGCCTTTACCAATACCGACGATCTGGAGCCGTTTCGCGGAGTCCTGGGCCAGGAGCGTGCTGTCGAGGCCCTGCAGTTCGGCGTGGCCATGCCGCGCCCTGGTTACAACGTGTACGTCATGGGCGAGCCAGGCACCGGTCGCTTCTCGTTCGTCAAGCGCTACCTCAAGGCCGAGGGCAAGCGCCAGCAAACCCCGGCCGACTGGCTCTACGTCAACCATTTCGACGACACCCGCGAGCCGCGTGCGCTGGAGCTGCCTTCGGGCAGCGCGGCCGAGTTCATCAGCGACATGGGCGGGTTGATCGACAACCTGCTGTCAACCTTCCCGGCGGTGTTCGAGCACCCGTCGTACCAGCAGAAGAAGGGCGCCATCGACCGCGCCTTCAACCAGCGTTACGACCGTGCCCTGGATGTGATCGAGCGCGCCTCGCTGGAAAAGGACGTGGCCCTGTACCGCGATGCCAGCAACGTCGCCTTTACCCCCATGGCCGACGGCAAGGCGCTGGACGAAGCCGAATTCGCCCAGTTGCCAGAAGAAGTCCGCGAGCAGTTCCATGAGGATATCGCCCTGCTCGAAGAGCGCCTCAACGAGGAACTGGCCAGCCTGCCGCAATGGAAGCGCGAGTCGAACAACCAGCTGCGTCAGCTCAACGAAGAAACCATTACCCTGGCCTTGCAGCCATTGCTGGCGCCGCTGTCGGAAAAGTACGCCGAGAACGCGGCGGTCTGCGCCTACCTGCAATCCGTGCAGCTCAACCTGCTGCGTACCGTAGTCGAACAGCTGGTTGAAGACAGCAAGACCGACGCTGCTGCGCGCAAGTTGCTCGAAGAGCAGTACGCGCCGAGCCTGGTGGTCGGCCACCACGCTGACGGTGGTGCGCCAGTGGTGTTCGAGCCGCACCCGACCTACGACAACCTGTTCGGCCGCATCGAATACAGCACCGACCAAGGGGCGCTGTACACTTCCTACCGGCAGTTGCGCCCTGGCGCGTTGCACCGCGCCAATGGCGGCTTCCTGATTCTCGAAGCCGAGAAGATGCTGGGCGAGCCATTCGTCTGGGACGCCCTCAAGCGCGCCCTGCAATCGCGCAAGCTGAAAATGGAGTCGCCGCTGGGCGAGCTGGGGCGTGTCGCCACGGTCAGCCTGACGCCGCAGATGATCCCGCTGAACGTCAAGCTGGTGATCATCGGTTCGCGCCAGCTGTACTACGCGCTGCAGGATCACGATCCGGACTTCCAGGAGATGTTCCGGGTGCTGGTCGACTTCGACGAAGACATGCCGATGGTCGACGAGAACCTCGAGCAGTTTGCCCAGCTGCTGCGCACCCGCACCAATGAAGAAGGCATGGCACCGCTGACCAGCGATGCGGTGGCGCGCCTGGCCACCTACAGCGCACGCCTGGCGGAAAACCAGTCGCGCCTTTCGGCACGCATCGGTGACCTGTTCCAGCTGGTCAGCGAGGCCGATTTCATCCGCCAGCTGGCCAGTGACGAGATGACCGACGCCGGTCACATCGAGCGTGCGCTCAAGGCCAAGGCCACTCGCACCGGGCGTGTCTCGCAGCGCGTGCTCGATGACATGCTCGCCGGCATCATCCTGATCGACAGCGAAGGCGCGGCCATTGGCAAGTGCAACGGCCTGACCGTGCTGGAAGTCGGCGATTCGGCGTTCGGCATGCCAGCGCGCATTTCCGCCACCGTCTACCCGGGCGGCAGCGGCATCGTCGACATCGAACGCGAAGTCAACCTCGGCCAGCCGATCCACTCCAAGGGGGTAATGATCCTCACCGGGTACCTGGGCAGCCGCTATGCCCAGGAATTCCCCTTGGCGATTTCCGCGAGCATCGCCCTGGAGCAGTCCTACGGCTATGTCGATGGCGACAGCGCCTCGCTGGGCGAAGCGTGCACGCTGATCTCGGCGTTGTCGCGCACGCCGCTCAAGCAGTGCTTCGCCATTACCGGTTCGATCAACCAGTTTGGTGAAGTGCAGGCGGTGGGTGGGGTCAACGAGAAGATCGAAGGCTTCTTCCGCCTCTGCGAGGCACGCGGCCTGACGGGCGAGCAGGGGGTGATCATTCCGCGCGCCAACGTCGCCACGCTGATGCTTGACGAGCGCGTGCTGCAGGCAGTGGAAAACGGCATGTTCCATGTCTATGCCGTAAGCCAGGCTGACGAGGCGCTGAGCCTGCTGGTGGGCGAGGAGGCCGGGGTGCTGGACGAAAAAGGCCAGTTCACCGAGGGCAGCGTCAATGCCAGGGTGGTCGAGCGCCTGCGTGAGATTGCCGAAATGATCGGCGAGGAAGAAATCGAGAAGGCAGAAAAGGAACGCCTGGAAGAGGTGATTGCCCAGGCCAAACCGGCCTGAGTCAATAAAACGGCGCTGGCGGCCATGTGCTACCGTTCAGCGCCGGTTTTCCATCTTTTTGTGCTGTTCTTCTATGCTGGAACTTAAGGACGGTATCAGGGTTCAGGATGGAAACAGCCTGGTTTTCAGGCTGAACAGGGCTTATTGGAGGGGGACGCGGCCATGCGCAACCTCAGCCTTACTCGCCAGTGCCTGGGCCTGGTGACCCGTATCGAATGCAGCATCCGCCCACTGGCCGGCGACAATGGCATGTGGACCTTGCTGTTTGCCGCCGGCATGGCCGGTGAACAACCTTCGGCGATCAAGGCCCAAGGGCCGTTCCATGGGCCGATGGTTGCCGAGTCCGTGCTCAGTGCCATCGTCGACAGCCTGACCCTGCATGGGTACCAGGTAGCCGATGATCCACAGATCTGGTGCCTGCACTTGCAGGCTCAGTTGCGCCGGATCAACGGCGAGCGTTGTCGGAACCTGGGGGATTACCAGTTCCACCCTGAAACCTGAATACACATTCCTGGCGGTGCGGCATCCAGCCGCAGGCTTTTGCTGTCACAGGTGGCTGGCTATACTCGCGGCCGATTTTCCAGTCACCTGACGAGTCCAAAACCCTCCATGGAACGTATTCTCGAAAACGCGATGTATGCTTCGCGCTGGCTGCTCGCTCCCATCTACTTCGGTCTGTCCCTCGGCCTGCTGGCCCTGGCGCTGAAGTTCTTCCAGGAAGTTGTCCACGTCCTGCCCAACGTCTTCGCCCTGAGCGAGGCCGATCTGATCCTGGTCATCCTGTCGCTGATCGACATGTCGCTGGTTGGCGGCCTGCTGGTCATGGTGATGATTTCCGGCTACGAGAACTTCGTGTCGCAGCTGGACATCGACGAGAGCAAGGAGAAGCTCAACTGGCTGGGCAAGATGGACTCTTCGTCGCTGAAGATGAAGGTAGCCGCTTCGATCGTGGCGATTTCTTCCATCCATCTGCTGCGGGTGTTCATGGATGCGCAGAACATCTCCACCGATTACCTGATGTGGTACGTGATCATCCACATGACCTTCGTGGTCTCGGCCTTCTGCATGGGCTACCTGGACAAGCTGACCAAGCACTGACGGCTGGCGCACTCCTTGTAGGAGCGGCCTTGCGTCGCGAAAGGGCCGCAATGCGGCCCCGGCTATCTGTTGCGAAGTTGAAAAACCGGGCTGCTGCGCAGCCGTTCGCGACACAAGGCCGCTCCTACAGGGCGTGCGCAACGTTGAACTGACGAGCGGCGTCAGGAATGCCTTGTGCAATTTCTGCATCCGTACAAAAAATGAGCACTCATGCGTGGTTCCCAAAGCGAGGTGCTCTCATGAACCTGCATCAGCTCAATACCGAGGCCAGGGCCGGCCATGTCGACGAAGTGAACCTGATCGCCATCGAAGGCGGCGATTACCTCCTGGAGGCCCGGGTCAAAGGCCATCCCCATCCCCTGTCCGATACCCGCGGTGAACGCTTGCGCGTGCACTCGGTGGAGGATGCGCGCAAGCTGCTGCAGACCATCCCGATGGTGTCGATGAACCTCGTGCACTGGTCGGTGCAGGACGAGATGTGCGGCATGGGCACGCACCCGCAAGAAGACCTGAAGGTGCCGATTTCCCAGCGTTCGGCCTGGTAGCTGCTCGCGGCGCCCCAGTGTGCTAGGCTGCTCGCCCTTTTCATCAAGGGCGCGGCTGCACTGCGCCCTGCAGTGGAGCACGATAATGTCCGAACTCAACCTGTCTACCGACGAAACTCGCGTCAGCTACGGCATCGGCCGTCAGCTGGGCGGCCAGCTGCGTGACAACCCGCCACCAGGTGTAAGCCTGGAAGCCATCCTGGCCGGCCTGACCGACGCCTTCAACGGCGCCGACAGCCGCGTCAGCGAAGCCGACCTGTCGGCCAGCTTCAAGGTCATCCGCGACCTGATGCAAGCCGAAGCTGCCGCCAAGGCTGAAGCCGCTGCTGCCGCTGGCAAGGAATTCCTGGCCGAGAACGCCAAGCGTGACGGCATCACCACCCTGGCTTCGGGCCTGCAGTTCGAAGTGCTGACCGCAGGTGAAGGCGCCAAGCCGACCCGCGAAAGCAACGTGCGTACCCACTACCACGGCACGCTGATCGACGGCACCGTGTTCGACAGCTCCTACGACCGTGGTCAGCCGGCTGAATTCCCGGTTGGTGGCGTGATCGCTGGCTGGACCGAAGCCCTGCAGTTGATGAACGCCGGCAGCAAATGGCGCCTGTACGTGCCAAGCGAGCTGGCCTACGGCGCTCAAGGCGTAGGTAGCATCCCGCCGCACAGCGTGCTGGTGTTCGACGTCGAGCTGCTCGACGTTCTGTAATACCGCTGGGGCCGCTTTGCGGCCCATTCGCGGGCAAGTCGGGGCGCCGAACCGCCGCTCCCACAGGTATCGCACAAGGCCTGAATCCTCTGTGATACCTGTGGGAGCGGCGGTTCGGCGCCCCGACTTGCCCGCGAAGAGGCCGGCGCTGCCAGCCTCAATTCCAGTCTGATCCCCCAGGGCGCAACGCCCGCGCATAGCAGAACAGAAACAAATTCCGCACCAGCTCCTTGAGCACCACTGGCTCACTCGAATTCAGCCCGTCCAGATCCAGGTCTCCCTGGTCGCGCAGCTCGTCCAGTGCTTCTTCTTCGAGCACCGCGCACACCTCACCGGTTTCCCGGTGGAGGATGCGCAGGTAAGGGTGGGGGCGGTCCAGCCAGGCGTCGATCAGATAAGTCATGGCTATTCTCCTTGGAAAGCGGTTCCAATGAGAATAATTCTTATTATCAGAATAGCAAGCGCCAATTGGCGGATTTTGTAATCAGACCTTACGCACGAATTCCGACTTCAGCTTCATGGCGCCGATGCCGTCGATCTTACAGTCGATGTCGTGGTCGCCGTCGCACAGGCGGATGTTCTTGACCTTGGTGCCGACCTTGACCACCAGGGACGAGCCCTTGACCTTGAGGTCCTTGATCACGGTAACGGTATCGCCATCCTGCAGGACGTTGCCGACCGAATCCTTCTTCACCACGTCATCGCTGGCGGCTTCGGCTTCGCCATTGGCCGACCACTCGTGGGCGCACTCCGGGCAGATGAGCTGGGTGCCATCCTCGTAGGTGTATTCGGAGTTGCATTTTGGGCAGGGAGGCAGAGTGCTCACTTCGGATCCTTAAAACAGACAGGCGGTTAAAAGCCCACATTGTATGAGGTTTTGCGCTCGAAGTGTTTTTGTCCGGACAAAAGCTTCGCGGGCAAGCCCGCTCCCACAGAATCTGCGCGGCCATCGAGGCTTGTGCAGTGCCTGTGGGAGCGGGCTTGCCCGCGAATAAGGCGATTCGGTCTGTCAGTGAGTACGCGCGACGGCAAACTCGCTCAGCTCGACCAGCGCATCCCGGTATTCGCTGGCTGGCAGCACTTCCAGGCAAGCGATGGCACGCTTGACGTAGTCACGCGCCAGCTCGGCGGTGTACTTCAGGGCGCCCGAAGCCTCGACGGCTTCGCGAATCTGCTCCAGGTCCTCCAGGCCACCTTTCTGAATCGCCTTGCGCACCAGTGCAGCCTGTTCAGGCGTGCCTTCGCGCATGGTGTAGATCAGTGGCAGGGTAGGCTTGCCTTCGGCCAGGTCATCGCCGACATTCTTGCCCAGGGCTTCAGCATCGCCTTCGTAGTCGAGCAGGTCGTCGACCAGCTGGAAGGCCACGCCCAGGTGGTCGCCAAAGGTGCGCAGGGCTTCGCGCTGCTCTTCGCTGGCTTCGGCCAGCGCTGCGGCGCTGTGGGTCGAGGCCTCGAACAGCATCGCCGTCTTGCCGCGGATGACGTCCATGTAGACCTCTTCGGTGGTGCTGGCATCGCGTACCCGCGACAGCTGCAGCACTTCGCCCTCGGCGATTACCCGGGTGGCCTTGGAGAGGATCTGCATGACCGGCATCGAGCCCAGTTCGACCATCATCTCGAACGAGCGCGAATAGAGGAAGTCGCCCACCAGCACGCTTGGCGCGTTGCCCCACAGCGCATTGGCGGTGGAACGGCCACGGCGCATGCCAGACATGTCGACCACATCGTCGTGCAGCAGGGTGGCGGTGTGCAGGAATTCGATGGTCGCGGCCAGCAGGCGCAGGTCGGCGCCCTCGCGGCCCAGGGCCTTGCCGCACAGCAGGACCAGCAGCGGACGCAGGCGCTTGCCCCCGGCAGAGGTGATATAGTCGCCGATCTTCGATACCAGCGGCACGCGCGAGGTCAGCTGCTTCTTGATGATCTCGTCGACGGCGCTGAAATCTTCAGCTACCGCGCGGTAGAAGGTTTGGGGTTGCATCGGCTGCTCCAGTGAGGTTGCGCGGCATGCTAGGTCGCGGGTTCCGGTGTGTCAAGGCGCGGTGCCGGCCGCCCGGGGCCGGGACTTGCAAGCAAAACCTGGGTTGCGTACAATCGCGCACCCTAACTTCCTGGGCAGCACCTGCCTTACGCAATTGCACAGGGCCGTTCCAGCCCCATGCAGCCATGCCAGCCAATACTCATCATATAAAGCGCTGGGTGAGCAGGATTATCGGAGAAATACCATGTCTTACGCAGTAATCGTTACCGGCGGCAAGCAGTACAAAGTCGCTGAAGGTGAATTCCTCAAGATCGAAAAACTGGAAGTCGCCACTGGCGAATCCGTGACCTTCGATCGCGTTCTGCTGGTTGCCAACGGTGAAGAAGTCACCATCGGCGCACCAGTCGTCGCCGGCGCTAAAGTGGTTGCCGAAGTCGTTTCGCAAGGCCGTCACGACAAGGTTCGCATCATCAAGTTCCGTCGTCGTAAGCACCACATGAAGCGTATGGGCCACCGCCAGTGGTTCACCGAGATCAAAATCACCGGTATCCAGGCTTAATCGCCCGGTTCCCCTGAATTTATTTGGAGATTGAACCATGGCTCACAAGAAGGCTGGTGGTAGTACTCGTAACGGTCGCGACTCAGAATCGAAACGCCTTGGCGTGAAGATGTATGGCGGCCAGGTTATCAAACCAGGCAACATCATCGTCCGTCAGCGCGGCACCGAATTCCACGCTGGCTACGGCGTTGGCATGGGCAAGGATCACACCTTGTTCGCCAAGATCGAAGGCGTGATCAAGTTCGAGAAGAAAGGCGAGTTCATGCGCCGTTACGTGAGCATCGTCGCCGCTTAATCGCGACGTCGCTCCAGAAGCCCCGTCATGCGACGGGGCTTTTTCGTTTGTGGTGAGCCTCTTGCAAAGCTGTTTGTATGGGCTGCCGGCGTGGGTTTCTTCGGTCGTACGGGGCCGCCGCGCTCATTTTTGCAAGAGCCTCAGGTTTTTCAGTATTCAACTCGCCCGCAGGCGAGAGGCGGTTTCCAATGAAGTTTGTTGACGAAGTATCCATTCGGGTCAAAGCCGGTGACGGCGGTAACGGTTGCATGAGCTTCCGCCGCGAGAAGTTCATCGAGAACGGCGGCCCCAACGGCGGCGACGGTGGTGACGGTGGCTCGGTGTACATGGTGGCCGACGAAAACCTCAACACCCTGGTCGACTATCGCTACACCCGTCACCACGAAGCCCAGCGCGGCTCCAATGGCGGCAGCACCGACTGCACCGGCAAGAAGGGCGATGACCTGTTCCTGCGCGTACCGGTCGGCACCACGGTGATCGACGCCTCGACCCAGGAAGTGATCGGTGACCTGATCACCCACGGGCAGAAGCTGATGGTCGCCCAAGGTGGCTGGCACGGCCTGGGCAACACCCGTTTCAAGTCCAGCACCAACCGTGCGCCGCGCCAGACCACTCCAGGCAAGCCGGGTGACCAGCGCGACCTGAAGATGGAAATGAAGGTATTGGCCGACGTTGGCCTGCTGGGCCTGCCGAACGCCGGCAAGAGCACCTTCATCCGTTCGGTTTCGGCGGCCAAGCCGAAAGTGGCCGACTACCCGTTCACTACCCTGGTGCCAAACCTGGGCGTAGTCAGCGTCGACCGCTGGAAGAGCTTCGTCATCGCCGACATCCCTGGCCTGATCGAAGGCGCTTCCGACGGTGCCGGCCTGGGCATCCGCTTCCTCAAGCACCTGGCGCGTACCCGCGTGCTGCTGCACCTGGTGGACATCGCCCCGCTGGACGAAAGCAGCCCGGCCGATGCCGCTGAAGTGATCGTCAACGAGCTGACCCGCTTCAGCCCGTCGCTGGCCGAGCGTGAGCGTTGGCTGGTGCTGAACAAGGCGGACATGGTCATGGACGACGAGCGTGATGAGCGTGTTCAGGAAGTGATCGATCGCCTGGAGTGGGAAGGCCCGGTCTACGTGATCTCGGCTATCTCCAAGCAGGGCACCGACAAGCTCAGCCACGACCTGATGCGCTACCTCGAAGACCGCGCCGACCGCCTGGCCAATGACCCGGCCTACGCCGAAGAGCTGGCCGACCTCGACCAGCGCATCGAAGACGAAGCCCGTGCCCAGCTGCAGGCCCTGGACGACGCCCGTACCCTGCGTCGCACGGGTGTCAAGAGCGTGCACGACATTGGCGACGACGACGATGCCTGGGACGATGATTTCGAGGACGACGAAGACGGCCCGGAAATCATTTACGTGCGCGACTGATCGGTTGCAGTACACTAAACGCCGCTCTCAGGAGCGGCGTTTTTGTATCCACGGTATCTACAGATTCGACATAGGTTGGAAGAAGATGCGAAGCAAGGTGACGGGCGCCAAGCGCTGGGTCGTGAAGATTGGCAGTGCCCTGCTGACCGCCGATGGCAAGGGCCTCGACCGCAGCGCCATGGCCGTATGGGTCGAGCAGATGGTCGCGCTGCGTGAAGCAGGCGTGGAGTTGGTACTGGTCTCCTCCGGGGCCGTGGCTGCCGGCATGAGCCAGCTGGGCTGGACTTCGCGACCGAGTGCGATGAACGAGCTGCAGGCGGCGGCCTCGATTGGCCAGATGCGCCTGGTGCAGGCCTGGGAATCGAGCTTCGGCGAGCATGGCAAGCACACCGCGCAGATCCTCCTGACCCACGATGACCTGTCCGACCGCAAGCGTTACCTGAACGCCCGCAGCACCCTGCGTACCTTGGTCGACCTGGGTGTGGTGCCGGTGATCAACGAAAACGACACCGTGGTCACCGACGAGATTCGTTTCGGCGATAACGATACCTTGGCCGCGCTGGTGGCCAACCTGGTGGAAGCCGACCTGTTGGTGATCCTCACCGACCGCGACGGCATGTTCGATGCCGACCCGCGCAACAACCCAGAAGCCCAGCTGATCTACGAAGCCCGCGCCGACGACCCGTCACTCGATGCCGTGGCCGGTGGTACCGGTGGTGCACTGGGCCGTGGCGGCATGCAGACCAAGCTGCGCGCCGCGCGCCTGGCAGCTCGTTCCGGTGCTCACACGATCATCATCGGTGGTCGCATCGAGCGCGTGCTGGATCGCCTGAAGGCCGGCGAGCGCCTGGGCACGCTGCTGTCGCCCGAGCGCGGCATGCTGGCGGCACGCAAGCAGTGGCTGGCAGGCCACCTGCAAACCCGCGGCACCCTGGTGCTCGACGCCGGTGCCGTGCAGGCGCTGCGCGAAGCGCACAAAAGCCTGCTGCCGGTCGGCGTGAAGACCGTGCAGGGCAGCTTCCGCCGTGGCGAGATGGTGGTTTGCGTCGGCCCGGATGGCGTCGAGGTAGCCCGTGGCCTGGCCAACTACAGCGCGCTGGAAGCGCAGAAGATCATCGGCCAGCCGTCCGATCAGATCGAGGCTGTGCTGGGCTACATCGCCGAGCCGGAGCTGGTGCATCGCGACAATCTGGTGCTGGTATGAGCCTGCTCAAGCGGGCGCTCGCCCTGGCAGTATTTGCCCTGCCGATGCTGGCTGGGGCCGAGGAGATCGGCCAGGTTTCCACTGTGTTCAAGTTCCTTGGGCCGAACGACCGCATTGTGGTCGAGGCCTTTGACGACCCCAAGGTCGAGGGTGTGACCTGCTACCTGTCGCGGGCCAAGACCGGCGGCGTGAAGGGTGGTTTGGGGTTGGCGGAAGATCGCGCGGAGGCTTCGATTGCCTGCCGTCAGGTCGGGCCGATCAGCTTCAAGGGTGATTTGAAGGACGGCGAGGAGGTGTTCAAGGAGCGCACCTCGCTGGTGTTCAAGACCATGCAGGTAGTGCGTTTCCTGGACAAGAAACGCAATACCCTGGTGTACCTGGTGTACAGCGACCGCATGATCGAGGGCAGCCCGCAGAATGCGGTGACGGCTATTCCGATTTTGCCGTGGGCTCACTGATAGCCTGGTAGATTGCCGGGAGGCCTTCGGCCTCCATCGCGACACAAGGCCGCTCCTACAGGGAAACGCATACCCCTGTAGCGGCGGCTTTGCCGGGGCGCCGGGCCGGTCGGAGAGGGTCGCAGAGCGGCCCCAGGTTCCTCAGGCCAGCTCCTCGGCCTGATCCTCCCGCACAACCGCTTTCACCTCATCCAGCCGGCTGATGTACTTCCAGTCCGCCTCGTCGATGTAGATGCCGTTCGGCCCGCTGCCCCCTTCCAGGTCGATCGCCACGCGCGCCGATACCTGCGGCTTCACACTCGCCAGAATCGGCACGAAGCCCAGCTGCAGGCTGGTCTCCAACAGTGCTGCCTGGTTGCGTTCATCGATGTCCGCTGCCTCGTCGAGGTAGTACGGCAGGCGAATGCGCCCGGCCAGGTCACGGTCCATCAAGTGCAGCAACAGGTACATGTTGGTCAGCGCCTTGATGGTCATGGTGGTGCCGTTGGACGCCGCGCCGTCGATGTCGGCGTGGATGATCGGCTGGCCATTGACCTTGGTGATCTCGAACGCCAGTTCGAACAGGTCCTTCAGGCCCAGCTGGTTGTGGTTGGCCGCCACCAGCCGCGCCAGGTACTCCTTGGCCTCTTCGTTCTTGTTGTCCTGCTCGGCGCTCTGGGTCAGGTCGAACACCGACAGGGTTTCGCCTTCCTCGTACTGGCCAGCGCTGTGGATGATCTGGTCGATGTGCTTGAGCGCTTCCTTGTTCGGTGCGAGTACCACGCGGAAGCTTTCCAGGTTGGACACCTGGCGCTTGTTGATCTCGCGGTTGAACAGGGCCAACTGGTGCTCGAGGCTGTCGTAGTCGCTGCGGATGTTGCGCAAGGTCCGGGCAATGTCGGTGACCGCGGCGCGGCGCGCCTTGGCCAGGGTCAGGGCCTCGTCGGTGCGGTGCGCGTAAGCATTCACCAGCAGTTGCAGGCGGCGCTCCATGTCGTCTTCGCTGTCGAACTTGGCCACGCCCTTGAGGCGCACCTGGGCGTACAGCGCCTCGATCTGGTTGTCGACGCGTTGCAGGGCCTGCCAGCTGTCCTGGTAGTCGTTGAGCATCGGCAGCAGGTTGTCCATGGAATCGTCGACCGCTTCCATGAACGGCGTGCCGTATGGCAGGTCAGCCGGCAGCAGCTGACGGCGGCGCAGGGCGTCTTCCAGGGTGCGTTGCTTGGATTCCAGGTCGCCGATCTGGCGGCCGACCAGCTGCAGCTTGGCCGACAGCTGCTGGACGCGTTCGGTGAAGGCGTCGCTGGAGCGCTTGAGTTCATCCTGGGCGGCTTCCAGCTGCGCCAGTTGCTCCATCTTCTCCGGCTCTTCGGCGCTCAGGGTTTCGCTGCGGCGGTAGTCTTCCAGAGCCTTCTGGGCGTCCAGAACTTCCTGGTACAGCGCTTCGGTCTGAGCCTTGGAGGCGGTGCGGTCGGCGGCGACCTGCTGCTGGGTCTTGAGCTGCTTGAGCTCTTTTTCAAGGCGCTCTTTCTGGTCGCGCAGTGCAGCGCGGTCAGCCAGGGCCTGCAGTGCCGGTGGGTCGATATTGGAGAGGTCGATGGACAGGCCGGGAGCTTCGAAGCGCTCGCCCTTGAAGCCGTCGAGCACGGCCTCCAGGGATTTTACCCACAGGTCGCTGTCGTCCAGCTCGATACCGCGCTCGCCCAGCGGCAGGCTGAACAGCGCGCCGTTGAACAGGCGCATCAGGCGATCGACGTCTTGCTGCGAGAACTCTTCGCGCAGGCGGGCGTAGCTGTTGTTGTCGGCATGGTCGAGCTGCTGCTTGACCTGCTTCAGGCGTTTTTCCAGGTCGCGCACGCGCTCGTCGAGGTCTTCGGCGCTGAATTGGCGCGACTGCGCCAGGGCGCCGGCCAGTTCGTCGTGGGCGTCCTTGGCGGCCAGCAGTTGCTGCTCCAGAACCTTGACGTCATCGACCAGGGCGAAGCGGTGCTTGAGCACCGACAGCTCGCCGAGCCAGCGCTGGATGCCGGTGATTTCACGCTCCAGGCGCATCAGCTCCTGAGTGCCGCCACGCTGGTCGTTCTGCAGGCGGTCCTGCTCGCCACGGAAGTGCTCGGCCTGGATCACCAGCTCTTCCTTGCGCGCCATGGCGTATTCCTGCCAGGTACCCAGCAGGTTGTCGAGCAGTGGCGAAAGGCGGTGCAGCTTGCCGCGCAAGATGTCGCGCTGGGCCACACCGCCGGCCAGCGCCTCGACCAGCGGGCCGGCCGCGACCAGGGCGTTGTAGTCCTGCTCCATGCGGCGCACGTCGCGGAAAGCTTCTTCGCAGGCGGCGATGTAGTCGACGCTACCCGAGCGCAGGCTGTGCTCGAAGGCGTCGAGGAACAGTTGCTTGAGCTTGGCGGCGGTGATTTCGCGCATGTGCAGCAGGTTGATGAACAGCGCGCGGAAGGTTTTCAGGCTCTGCTCGCTGGTCGAGCGCAGCGGGATCAGGGTCAGGTCCAGCGGGCACGAGGTGTGGCCGCCGACCAGCAGCCGGCGCAGTTCATCGGGCTTGAGCTCATAGGCCTTCAGGCCCAGGCGCTCAAGGTTGGTGAACAGCTCTTTCTGGCGCAGGCAGGTGTCGTTCTTCTGGTAGTGGGCCAGGTCCAGCTCGCCCTTGTAGGCGAAGAACTGGTGGCCGAAACCGCCGCCCGGGCCGCGGCCGACTACGCCGATCACGTGCGGGCCGTGGGGCAGGTTCAGTTCGCAGAGAATGTACGAGGTGTCGCTGGCGAAATAGAAGCGGCGCGACTGCTCCAGGCTGTACTTGCCGAAGCTCATGTCGGACATGCGCGCCAGGATCGGGAACTGCAGGGCGTTGATCGACGCCGATTTACCCAGGTTGTTGGCACCGTAGACCGACAGCGGGTGCTCCAGCGGGAACAGGCCAAGGCTGTAGCCGGCGGTGTTGAGCAGTGCGAAGCGGCGGATGCCGTAGCGTTCCTGGCTCATGCGTCAATCTCCTGTTGCTCTTCGCGGATGGCCCGGGCCAGGGCGTCCTCTTCGCTTTTCTCGCCGTCGAACGGGGTGAGGTCGAGCGGGTCGTCGGTGCGGTTGAGTTGTTCCGGGCTTTCTTCTTCCACCAGTACCGGGGTCGGCAGCGGCAGGTCGCTGTGCAGGCTGGCGGCCAGGTCGCGGTCCTGCTGCACCGACAGGCACACGTCGAGGAAGCGGTGCATCGGTGGCAGGAAGCGGTAGATGCCGCCTTCTTCATGGGCAAAGCCGAGCTGGGTCATGCGGCGCATGATCTTTTCTTCCAGCTCGTCGACAGTCTGCACTTCGGCCTGCAGGAACAGGTCGCGGTACTTGTCCAGCAGCGATGGCAGCTCGTCGCGGCCGATGCTGCCGCCGTCAAGCACGGCCATCGGGTCGCGGCCCTGGTCGGCCAGATGCTCGACGATGATGAAGGTGAACAGCGAGAGGCGCTGGGCGGTTTTGTTGACCTGCGCGGCGGCCTGCTCGGGGACGAAGTAGTAGAACCCGCGGGTGTCGCACACCAGCTCGAAGCCCAGGGCCTTGAACAGGGTGCGGTACTGGTCCTGGAAGTTCGACAGCTGGGCGTACATTTCCGGGTCGCGGCGGCTGACGTGGAAGCCCTTGAACAGCTCGCGGAAGATCGGCGCGAGCTGGGACAGTTCGGAAAGATCAAGATGCATTGGCTGGGCTCGCGTTGGTTTCAGGTTGCGCTTCGCGGCTGGACGTCAGGGCGAACGAGCGCAGGCTGACCAGGTGTTCGTGGGTGGTGTACTCGCGCCGCTCCAGGCGTTCACGCTTGAAGCGCTTTTCCCGCGACAGGCGCGAGAACCAGTACAGCAGTTCGTCGGTGGCGCCTTCGGGCTCCTGGTCCAGCAGCCAGACCATCAGGTCTGGCAGCGGCAGGGCGTCTTCGCAGCGCTCGAGCATCTCTTTGACCGTGCGCGGGGCACGCGGCAGCGGGCCTTTCTGGGTCTTGTGCGCCTTGGGGAACTTGGCCGGCTTCGGCTCGAAGCGGGCCAGGGCATAGACGTAGGCCTCGACCTGGCTGGCGCTGCCGAGGAAGGTGCTTTGCGGGCGGGTGAACAGCGGCATGGCTGCTTGCGGCACGGCGTCGATGCCCTTGCGGCGGATCACCGACAGCGCCAGCGCGGCGCCGCGGGTCACGGCGTTGTGCCGGCGCGCTTCTTCACGCAGCGGCAGCAAAAGTTCGCGGGCGTGGCGCAGGGTCAGCTGGGCGCTGGTCTGCATTTCCAGGATGCGCGCGTGGGTGCGCAGCAGCATGTCATCATCGACCAGGTGGCCGAGGCGCGCCTGCTCGCCGAGCAGCTTCAGCAGCACGGTTTCGACCTTGCGCACGCCTTGTTCGAAGGCGCCGTCGGCGTTCACCAGCTGAATCATCGGCTCGACGTACTCGTCCCAGGTCGCCAGCACTTCAGCGTAGCGCTGGCGCAGCGGGATCTGGCGGTTGCTGGTCTTGGCCCGTTCGGCCACGGCGACCAGCGCCTGCTCGTCGTTGTCGAGCTTTTTCAGCACGTCGCGCACGCGCATGTCGAGCAAGCGCAGCTGGCGCGCCAGGTCGTCGCTGTCGCGGTTGTCGAAGGCATCCTGGATGTGCCCGGCCAGGCGCTCCAGGTGGCGCAGGTAGGCCTCGATCTCCAGGCACAGGCCCAGCCGGTGCTCGCGGCGCAGGTAGGCGAGGAAGTCGTGGATCTGGGCGTTGAGCTCGAAACGGTTCGGGCTCTTGGCCACCGGCACCAGGATATCCAGGCGGATCCACACGTCGAGCAGCTGGGTGATGTCCTGCGGCGTGCTTTCCACCTGCTGGCGGCCCAGTTGCTGGCGCAGTTCCACCAGGCTCAGGGTGCCCTGGTCGAAACGCTCGCACAGCGGCTCGATCAGGGCCCAGTGTTCGGCTAGGGCGCGCAGGACGCGCTTGGGTTCGATCATTGGCGTCTACTCGTTGCCAAGTAAAAAGGGGGCGATTGTACTTCATCCGGGGGGGAGGATTTCACCCCTTGGTCTGTAATGAGGGATAACCTTGGTCCTTGTGCGAGATTTGCTGGCCTCTTCGCGGGTAAACCCGCTCCCACAGGCTCTCTACAGGTTTCGAATACTGTGCAGTACTTGTGGGAGCGGGTTTACCCGCGAAGAGATCGGCCCGGTCAGCAAATTTCCGCCGACCAGTTGCAGCACAGCCTGGCCAACAACGTTAGAATGTGCGACGTTTCAAACCCCGGATCCCCGAGCCTTGCTGACCGAACCCCGCCGCCGCGCCTACCTTTCCGCCATGCAAGTGGTGCATTGGCTGCCGCGCGCCGAACTGCCGTTCGCCGCACCTTCGCGCCCCGAGCTGCTGTTGCCGCCAGTGCCGGTGAAGGAAGCCGATTTCGACAGCCGGCCATCCGTGCCGGCGGCCAGCGAGGCGCCAGCCACGCCCCAGGCCCGTTCCGGCGAGCGCCCGAAAATCGAGATTCCTCGCCCTGGCAGCACGCCTAAGGCAGTTGCCAAGCCGGTCGAAGCCGAGCAAGAGGCGCCGGCGCCACGTCCGGCACCGGTACCGCCGCCGCGTTTCTCGTTGCAACTGCTGCGCGCCGGCAACTGCCTGTTGCTGGTTGAGCTGGCCACGGGGCAGCCTTTCCAGAGTCGGGATCCCTCCTATCTGCTGCTCAAGGACATGCTGCGTGCCGCCGGCTTGCCCGATGCGCCGCAGATCATCGGCGAGCCGGTGCGCTGGCCGCTGCTGGTGCGTGGCAACATGGACCAGGGCCCGGATGCAGCGCGTGATTTCGTCCAGGGCTTTATCCAGGCGCGCCTTGAACAGGCCCCCTGCAGCGTGCTGTGGCTGATCGGCCTGCCGGCCATGCGCTATGCCGCCAGCGCAGACGCTGAAGCCTATTACCAAGTACTGAAGGTCGACGGCCTGGGCGATGCCTGGGTTTTGCCGGGCCTTGAACTGTTGATGGACGAGCCGCAGCGCAAGGCGGACGTCTGGCAAGCGATGCGCCAGCTGATGGCGCGCTGGAAGAGCGTTGAATGAGTGACTCGATCAGTTTCCGCCCGATGACCGAGGCGGATCTGGATGCCGTGCTTAAGATCGAATATGCCGCGTTCAGTCATCCCTGGACTCGGGGCATCTTTCAGGATGCGCTCAAATCCTACGAAGTGTGGTTGATGTTCGATGGCCAGCAGCAGGTGGGCCATGGGGTGATCAATGTGATCATCGATGAGGCGCACCTGCTGAACATCACGGTAAAGCCGGAGAATCAGGGCTGCGGTCTTGGTCTGCGTTTGCTTGAGCACCTCATGGCGCGGGCCTATCAGCTCAACGGGCGTGAGTGCTTCCTCGAGGTGCGGGCCAGCAACCAGTCGGCTTATCGCCTGTATGAGCGTTATGGCTTCAACGAGATCGGCCGCCGCCGTGACTACTACCCGGTCGCCGGCGGGCGTGAAGATGCCTTGGTGATGGCCTGTACGCTGCTTGAGGACTGAGTAACCAGTACTGGCCTCTTCGCAGGCAAGCCCGCGATGAGGCCATCGAGTCGATCACAGCTCCCGCGGCACAACCTCGACCGGCTTGCGCAGGTCCCGCAGGCTTCGGGTCATCTCCCCGGTATTGCACTTGGCCGCCGCCTGCTCCGGCGTGTACTTGCGTATCGTGCGGAAGAACAGCTCGCAGGTCTGCTTCTTCTGCGTCACTTGCCATTTGCTCGAACAGGCATCCAGGGTCATCTTCGGCTCGGCCCCCGGGTTACGCCCCATCCCCGCCTGCCAGCAGGCTGCGGTCAGGTCCTGCCCCATCATCTTCAAGCCTGCCGCATCCGCTGCATCCTGATCGCCTCCATGGCTGTCCTTATCCGCCGCGTACCAGATGGCGCTGGGATGGTTGGAACCGAGCACCGGCACCTGCGCCCCCGGTTGCGGGCTGATGCTGACCAGGCCCAACACGCTCACCTGCGGCCCGTACTGTTGCTGGATCCAGCTGCGCACCGGTGCGCCAAAGGCGACCATCGGCAGGGGTTTGGTGGCGCTTTGCAGGGTCATCTCGCGGACCATGCGCAGTTGGTAGTCCTTGAAATAGCCGTAGGTGCCTGTCAGGGCATCACCCGCGCTGGCCGGGGCGGCAATCGGGGCGATGTCGATGATCGTCTGGAAGGCCGGGGTCTGGCTGGCGTCGATGCCATTGAAGGTCAGCAGTTCGGCCCAGCGGTCGGTGGTGTTGGAGCGCAGGTAGTCCTGGGCTTGAGTCAACGAATAGTCCGGCGGGAAGTGCAGCAGTTCGATGCTGCGGCGGTTCTGCAGGGCCATGCCCAACGGCAGGAACAGGTACCAGTCGTAGGACCATTTGCCGTCCTTGTTCAGCTGGGTGGCACCGTCATAGGCCAGCTCGCCACTGTCGAGCAGCCTGCGCAGGGGCTCGGCATAGTTAGCGGGTACGTCGCTGATGGTGGCATGCAACCGGCCGTTGTCGCGGCCGACGTGTACCCGAGCCTTGGCATGGCCGTCGCGGCGTACGCTCTGGGTCAGGTAGTGCTCCACGGTCTGCTCCAGCGTCCAGTCGCGGTAACAGATCACGTGGCAGTTGTTGGGGAAGGCGAACAGGCGGGTGACGCGCTGGGCATCGCCCAGGTCGATGCGTGCATCCGCCATGGCCAGGCCGCTGAAGGCGAGGGCGGCGAGGCTCGTTGCGGCAGTCTTGTGCATGCTTAACTCCTTGTAAGTGGCCGCCCGGGGTGGCGGCCGCACTCATACTGGAGCAGGGAGCGTGGGGATGAGAAGAGCAAGCGGGATGCTGCTGGCTGCAGGTGTGCTGTGGAGCACAGTGGCGCTGGCCGACGAGCGTGACCTGTGGATGTTCGCGCAGTGGGCAGGTGACCATCAGACCCGGCCGTTTCGCGAGATGCTGGTGGATGCTCGTCTTTATGGTGTGGTGCCCATCCATCAGCTGCTGCGTTCGGCCTCGGACTGGAAGCTGTGCCATGCCTCGCCGTTCGCGGTGCCGCCTGCCAGTAACTGGCCGGCAGTGCGCTCCACCCTTTCGCTGATCAAGACCCTCGATGAGCAGAACATGCTGCGCCAGTTCGAAGTGGTCTCCGCCTATCGGGATCCCGATCTCAATCGTTGTGCCGGTGGCGCCGTGGGCAGCGCCCATACCCGCGCTTTCGCGGTGGATATCCTGCTGCCGGCCTGGGCCGATCCCAATCCGCTGTGCCGCTTCTGGCAGCAGTACGGCCAGGCTTGGAGCATGGGGTTGGGGCGTTATCCGAGCGGGCGTATCCACATCGATACCGCTGGTTATCGCACCTGGGGTGGTGATGGCAGCGCAGCCTCGTCATTCTGCAGCAAGCCCAGGTGAGTGAGGCAGGCGTGGCTTTCACGCTTCACCCATTCGGCAAAGCGCTGGCGCTTGCCGCCATCGTTTAGTGGTTGGGGGCTGAGCAGGTGATAGGCAGAGCCATCGCGCAGGAAACCGAATGGGGCCTGCAATGGGCCGCTGTCGAGCTCGTCGCGCACCATCAATGCCGAGGCGATGGCCAGGCCCAGGCCGGCGCTGGCGGCTTGTAGCGACAGGTAGAAGTGTTCGAAGTCGCTGCGTTCGTTGTGTATTGCCTGCCGCCCGCTCAGGCGCAGCCAGGTAGGCCATGCGCTGGGGCGAGTGCTGCTGTGCAACAGGCGTTGGCCGTCGAGGTTGTCGCTGCGCGCGCGGCTGACAGGGCCTATCCACTCGTCGCAGATCTTCATGCTGTGCAGCGTCGGCGGCCAGTGGAAATCGTCGCGCCGTAGCGCCAGGTCGACCCCGCCGCGGGCGAAGTCCACCGGGCCTCCGGCAGCCACCAGGTGCAATTGCAGGTCCGGGTGTGTGGCGTGAAAACGCGGCAGGCGCGGAATCAGCCAGCGCATGGCGATGGTCGGCTCGCAAGACAGCACCAGCACATTGTTGCGTTCCTGCTGCTGCAGGCGCTGCACGGTGCCTTCGAGCTGTTCGAAGATCGCCTGAGTTGTGCCATGCAGTTCTCGGCCGGCGGGGGTGAGGAAGATCGCCCGGTTGCGCCGTTCGAACAGTTCAATGCCCAGGCTTTCTTCGAGCAGGCGTACCTGGCGGCTGACCGCGCCGTGGGTGACATGCAGGCGCTCGGCGGCGCGCACGAAGCTTTCGGTTTCGGCAGCGATATCGAAGTAGCGCAAGGCGGTGAGTGGCGGCAGTTTCATGGCATCCCTTTCAGCCTGACATGACCTGTGGGAGCGGGCTTGACCGCGAAGCGGCCCAGTCGGGCCGTACTTATCTGTCAGGAAAGCTATCAGATGTGCTGCACTATAAATCGTTTTTAACGCCTCATCACGCCGTCGATAATCAGCGCATCCGTGCATTTTCATCGATTATCGAAGGCCCTTTCCAATGACCGAACTCATCGCTGTCGCCCTGTTCACCCTGCTTGCCGTCGTCAGCCCCGGCGCCGACTTCGCCATGGTCACCCGCAGCAGTTACGCCCAAGGTCGCAAGGCTGGCCTGGCTGCGGCAGTGGGTATCGCCCTGGGTGTGCAGGTGCATGTGCTGTATACGGTGTTCGGCGTTGCGGTGATCATCAGCCAGAGCCCGGGTCTTTTCCTTGGCATGAAGGTGCTGGGCGCTGGTTACCTGATCTACCTGGGCTACCAGTCGCTGACCAATACGTCCCGCATCGACTTGGAGGGGGGAGGGCAGCAATCAGGTTGGCCGTCGGCACTGCGTACCGGTTTCCTGACCAACGCCCTCAACCCCAAGACCATGCTCTTCGTGATCAGCGCCTACACCCAGGTGGTGCAACCGGGTACAGCGCTGACGCTGGATTTCGCCTACGGCGCATTCATGTCGTTCGCCCACTGGGCCTGGTTCAGCCTGGTGGCGGTGTTCTTTTCCAGTGCGCGATTGCGTGCGTTGATGATCGCAAGGCAGCGCCTGGTCGACCGGGTGATCGGTCTTGCGCTGATCAGCCTGGGGCTGGCCGTGGCGGTTGCCGGGGTGCGCTGAGAGGGAGGGATTTTTTTACAGGCAAAAGAAAAGGGCTTACCTTGCGGTAAGCCCTTTTCAGGTTTGGTGGCTACACAGGGACTTGAACCCCGGACCCCAGCATTATGAATGCTATGCTCTAACCAACTGAGCTATGTAGCCGATGGCGCGCATTATTCCCTTGTGATGGACCTGTGTCAACACTCTTTTTCAAAAAAATTTGCACGCTTTCAAAAACTTAGCGGCCGAGCCCGGTTTCAGCGAACGATCAGCCACTGCCCGAGCACGTCGTAGAGCTGCAAATGCTGCTCGGCAGCCAGCGCGTCCAGGGTCTGGCCGGGGTGGTCGAGGTTGAAGTCGCCGTTGACGCGTCGATAAGCGGTCTGCTCATCCATTAGCCAGACCCTTCGGCCTTGGGCGCTGGCTAAGCGTTCGATGACCTGGCCCAGGGGCATTTCGCTGGCATGCAGTTGGCCCGTGCGCCAGGCATCGGCAGTTTTCATATCGGCTTTCTGCACCGGGTTGATTCGCGCCTCGGTGAAGGTCACTCGCTCACCCGCCGACACCATGCGCTGGTCGCCACCCTGGATGACCATGGCCTTGCCATTGAGCACCAGCAGTTCGTCATGATCGCCATGCCGCGCCACCATCAGGCGTGTTCCGAACACCTGGATACGGGCATCGTCCACCTGAACCTCCATGGCGCGCCCGTCGAGCACTACATCCAGGTACACCTGGCCTTGTACCAGGTGCAATTGGCGTGTGCGCCCGCGCAGGTCGACATTCATCGCGCTGGCGCTGCCCAGGTGCAAGGTCGAACCGTCGGCCAGGCGTGTACTGCGGCGCTCGCCGATATCGGTGTGCAGTTCGCTGGCCAGACGCTGCATCAGCGGCCAATACAGGCAAGCCAGAGCGCCAAGCACAAGCAGGAAAAGTGCGGCCAGCACTTTACTGAAGTAGCTGCGGCGGACCTTGAGCAAGCGCGGCCGAGGACGGGGCGGGGGCACCTGAAGTTGCTGCCAGCAAGCTTCCAGTTCGGCATAGGCGTGTGCATTGAGCGGATCCTGGCACCAACGGCCGAATGCCTGGCGTTCGCCTTCATCGCAGCCGGGCTGGCGCAAGCGGGAAAACCACTCCAGCGCTTCCTGCTGAGGATCGGCTTGAATCGGCGTGGCGGGCATCGGGCTCATGGGTCGGTGTGCTCGCATGAGGGCGGTTTCGCCCAACGATTACGGAGAATTCAGGCCAGAGATGCTAAATATATTGAGAACCATTTACAAGTGCGTGATGTCCGCCAAATAAAAAAGGTAGCTATGTATCTATTTGTTTCCTGATAATCGGATCCCAAACCTGCGGACGGAATTCAAGCCCATGGCCATCAGCAGCATCCCTACCGCCAGCACAGGTTCGGCGAACCAAGCCAATCCGCTGGTAATGCGCATCATCGCCTTCTGCGCCCTGGCGCACCTGATCAACGACCTTATCCAGTCGGTGCTGCCGGCGATCTACCCGATGCTCAAGGCCAATTACGACCTGAGTTTCGCCCAGATCGGCATGATCACCCTGACCTTCCAGATCACTGCCTCGCTGTTGCAGCCTTGGGTCGGTTTCTTCACCGACCGCAGACCGACGCCCAACCTGTTGCCGCTGGGCACCCTGTGCACCCTGGTGGGGATCGTCATGCTGGCGTTCGTCGGCAGCTTCCCGATGATTCTGCTGGCGTCTGCGCTGGTCGGCATCGGTTCGTCGACCTTCCATCCAGAGACCTCGCGTATCGCCCGGCTGGCCTCGGGTGGCCGATTCGGCCTGGCGCAGTCGACCTTCCAGGTTGGCGGCAACACCGGTTCTGCCTTTGGCCCACTGCTGGCGGCGGCTATCGTCATCCCGTTCGGCCAGACCCACGTGGCCTGGTTCGGCCTGGCGGCGCTGTTCTTCTTTGCCGTGACCCTGATGCTGCGCCGCTGGTACAAGGAACACCTGAACCAGGCCAAGGCGCGCAAGGCGGTGCAGGCCACCCACGGTATTTCGCGCGGGCGGGTGATCGCGGCGCTGATCGTGCTCGGGCTGCTGGTGTTCTCCAAGTACTTCTACATGGCCAGCTTCACCAGCTATTTCACCTTCTACCTGATCGAAAAGTTCGACCTGTCGGTGGCCAGCTCGCAGCTGCATCTGTTCCTGTTCCTCGGCGCTGTGGCGGCGGGTACCTTCTTTGGCGGGCCGATCGGCGACCGTATCGGGCGCAAGGCGGTGATCTGGTTCTCGATCCTTGGCGTGGCGCCGTTCACCCTGGTGCTGCCGTATGCCGACCTGTTCTGGACTACCGTGCTCAGCGTGGTGATCGGTTTCATCCTGGCCTCGGCGTTTTCGGCAATCGTGGTCTATGCCCAGGAGCTGGTGCCGGGCAGCGTGGGCATGATTGCCGGGGTCTTCTTCGGGCTGATGTTTGGCTTTGGCGGGATTGGTGCGGCGCTGCTGGGGTACCTGGCTGATTTGCGCGGTATCGAGTACGTCTACGGGTTGTGCTCGTTCCTGCCGTTGTTCGGCTTGTTGGCGGTGTTTCTGCCAAATACCGGTAAGCGCTGATATCGCGGGGGCTGCTGTGCAGCCCTTTCGCGACGCAAGGCCGCTCCTGCAAGGGGGCGGGTGCTTGTGTAGGAGCGGCCTTGTGTCGCGATAGGGCCTCGCAGAGGCCCCTGGGCAATTGACGACTCCGCCTGCCTTCGCCTAGAGTGCCGCCTCTCTTTTCAACTCACCTGCGTAGTAGCCACAGCAATGCGCCGTACCCAATCCCTCCCACACGCCCGCCAGCCTGCTCTTCAGGCCATGCGTCGTGCGTGGCCGAGCGATACGGTGCTCAAGCGTCGCCGCAGCGTGCTGTTCGCCTTCACCTTCTCGCCACACCAAGCCCTGAACTGACCCCGCGCCCTTGCGTCGCCCGCCTTCCCGGTGTGCGTGTGGGCGCCTGTATCTGCGCGTCTTTTCAGTTTTGCCTGGAGTGGTACATGAACATGCGTTTGCTGGCGGGCCTTCTGTTCGCCGTATCGGTAGTGGGCTTCAGCCTGGGGGCCAGCCTGCCGCTGGTGTCGTTGCGCTTGCACGAGGCCGGTGCCGGCACCCTTGAAATCGGCATCATCTCGGCTATTCCTGCTGCGGGCATGATGCTCTCGGCGTTCATGGTCGATGCCTGCTGCCGGCACCTGACCCGGCGCACCATCTACCTGCTGTGCTTCAGCCTGTGCACCGTGAGCATCGCCCTGCTCGATTCGGCGTTCGATTCGCTGTGGATGCTGGCCGTGCTGCGCCTGGGCCTGGGTATCGGCATGGGCATCGCGATCATCCTCGGCGAATCCTGGGTCAACGCACTGTGCCCGGACCACAACCGCGGCAAGATCATGGCCCTGTACGCCACCAGCTTTACTGGCTTCCAGGTGCTCGGCCCGGCACTGATCGCGCTGATTGGCGCCGATAGCCCGTGGATCGTCGGTGTGGTCACCATCGGTTATGGCCTGGCCCTGTTGTGCATCCTGCTGACCGTGCCCAACGACCCTGTCGAGCATGGTGATGAAGGCGAGAAAAGCTTCGGCCTGGCGGGCTTCTTCCGCGTGGCGCCGGCGCTGTGTGTGGCGGTGCTGTTCTTCTCGTTCTTCGATGCCGTGGTGCTGTCGCTGCTGCCGGTATATGCCAGCAGCCATGGTTTTGCCGTGGCCGTTGCAGCACTGATGGTGACCGTGGTGTTCGCTGGCGACATGGTGTTCCAGCTCCCTCTGGGCTGGCTGGCCGACCGCGTCGAGCGCACCGGGCTGCACCTGGTGTGCGGGCTGGTGGCGATGGCCATCGGCATCGCCCTGCCGTGGCTGCTGCAGGTGACCTGGCTGCTGTGGCCGATGCTGGTGCTGCTGGGCGCAGTGGCAGGCGGTATCTACACCCTGGCGCTGGTGCTGATCGGTCAGCGCTTCAAAGGGCAGGACCTGGTCACGGCGAATGCCAGCGTGGGCCTGCTGTGGGGTGTCGGCAGCCTGGTCGGGCCGCTGGTGAGCGGGGCGGCGATGGATGTCGTACCGCATGGTTTGCCGATGGCGCTGGCGCTGACGGCGGGGCTGTTCGTGTGCTTTGCCCGGCAGTCGTATCGGCGGGTGGGTAAGTTGCCGGCGGTTGCTGACTGAGTTATCTGGTTTTTCCTGTACCGGCCCTTTCGCGGGCAAGCCTGCTGCCATAGGGGCGCAGGCAAGGCATACCAGAAATTAGCCGCGCAAGATCCGGGGTTTGCCCGATCAGCGGCTGGGCTAAGCTGGACCTGCCTCGCATCTACAGGAGCTACGGATGATCCTCGCCGACCTTTCGCCTGACGCCTTGCGCGCAGCCACTGGCCATCTGGCTGCGCTGGACCCGGACTGGGCGCGGCATATCGAGGCGACCGGGCCGTGCCTGCATCAGGCGACGCCTGGGCGTGAACCCTATGAAGCGCTGGTCCGGGCCATTGCCTATCAACAGCTGCATGCTCGGGCGGCCGAAGCGATCCTTGGGCGGTTGCTGGCGCTGTTCCCCGAGCAGGCATTTCCAACCCCTGAGCAACTGCTGGCGGTCAGCCCCGAGGTAATGCGCGGGTGTGGCTTTTCGGCAAGCAAGCTGGCGACCCTATACGGCATCGCCCAGGCCAGCCTGGAGGGCGTGGTGCCGTGCCGGGAAGAGGCGCTGAGGCTTGCCGATGATGCCTTGATAGAGCGGCTGGTGGCGCTGCGCGGCGTCGGGCGCTGGACGGTGGAGATGCTGTTGATCTACAGCCTGGAGCGCTCGGATATCCTGCCGGTGGACGATTTTGGCGTACGCGAGGGATATCGTCGGTTGAAAGGGTTGGACAAGGCACCGACGCCGGCGCAGATGCGCTCGCTGGGTGGTGGCTGGAGCCCCTACAGGACTGTGGCTGCCTGGTACTTGTGGCGGGCCTGACATTTTTGCATTGGCTTTGCCGGCCTCTTCGCGGGTGAACCCGCTCCCACAGGGGCAGAACCAACTTTGAGCATGGTGCGATCCCTGTGGGAGCGGTTTTACCCGCGAAAGGGCCGGAACAGGCGAAACAGACAGTCGAGGCTAACCGCGATGAAAGCATTCACAACTGACCCCAAACGCTGGCAAGCCGTCGAGTCCCGTGACACGTCTGCTGCCGGCCATTTCGTCTACGCCGTGCGCACCACCGGTGTGTACTGCACTCCCGGCTGCAAATCGCGCATGGCCAAGCGCGAAAACGTCGAGTTCTTCAACGACGCCGCCAGCGCCGAAGCTGCCGGCTACCGCGCCTGCCGCCGCTGCACGGCCAAAACCGGCGAAAACCGCCGCTCCGACCTGGTTGCCCGCGCCTGTCGCTTGCTGGAAAGCAGCGACACCCCACCCAGCCTCGGCCAGCTCGGTGCGCAACTGTCTGTCAGCCCCTTCCACCTGCACCGTCTGTTCAAGGCCGAAACCGGCCTCACACCCAAGGGTTACGCCAGCGCTTTTCGCGCCCGGCGCCTGCGCGAGCGGCTGGGCGATGGGCAAAGCTCGGTGACCGATGCCATCTTTGATGCCGGCTACAACTCCAACAGCCGCTTCTACGAAAGCGCCGACCAACGCCTGGGCATGCGCCCCCGCGAGTTCCGGGCAGGCGGCGCCGGCGCGAGCATTCACTTCGCCATCGGCCAGTGCTCCCTGGGTGCGATTCTGGTGGCCCAGAGCGAGAAGGGCATCTGCGCGATCTTGCTCGGCGATGATCCCGAGGTGTTGCTCGAACAGTTGCAGGATCAGTTCCCCAAAGCGCACCTGATCGGCGGCGATGCCGGTTACGAGCGGCTGGTTGCCGAGGTTGTAGGCTTTGTCGAGGCGCCGGCACTGGGGCTGGCCCTGCCGCTGGATGTCCAGGGCACCGCCTTCCAGGAGCGGGTGTGGCAGGCTTTGCGCGAGGTGCCAGTGGGCAGCCGGGTCAGCTATACCGACATCGCCGAGCGCATCGGCGCACCGAGGGCTGTGCGCGCCGTGGCCATGGCCTGCGCGGCCAACCCCATCGCCGTGGCCATCCCTTGCCACCGAGTGGTGCGCCGTGACGGCGACATCAGCGGCTACCGCTGGGGTGTGGAACGCAAACGGCAACTGCTGGCGCGAGAAACGGCACTCTCCTGATTGCCTGAAGCCGCGTAGAATCCCCCGCCAGATCGATGTCTAAAGAGGAACATTCGATGAGGCGAGTCAGCCTTGCCCGATTTTGCCTGGGCTTTCTAGCCCTGATGTGGGTGGCGGCCACGCCCGCCTGGTCTGCTCCAGCGACCCCCGTTTCCAGCCTGACCGCTGGCGAACTGCCGGCGCTGGACGAAAATGCCAATTATGAGCAATTGAACGACCGGCTGGACCAGATCCGTCAGGGCGTGACCAGCAACGCCAACGATGACCTGCTGTCGCAGCTGCGCATGGCCGCCGTACAGGTCCAGCGCCAGGCCGATGCACTGAGTGCCTTGCGCACTGCCGACGTGGAAAAACTCGACGACAAGCTCAAGGTGCTTGGCCCTGTGCAACCCAACGAGGGCGCGAGCATCACCCAGCAGCGCAAGCAGCTCGATGCCGAGAAAAAGGCACTGGTCACCCAGCAGGAGCAAGCCACCAAGCTGACCCAGTCGGCCCGCGACCTGTCCACGCAGATCGTCAACCTGCGCCGCAGCCAGTTCAACTCGCAAATCCTCAGCCGCGCCGCCACGCCGTTGAGCCCGGCGTTCTGGTCGAGCCTCATTCGCCCTACCGATGACGACGTGGCGCGCTTGCGCGACCTGCGCGGCGAAGCCAGCGATGCGCTGAGCAGTGCCTTCAGTGCCGACCATCGCTGGTTCTTCATCGCAAGCGTGATGGCCGCATTCCTGGTCTGGATCTGGGTGCGGCGGATGATCGAGCGTCTGCTGGCCAACGCCATGGTGCGCTGGCTGCCTGAGGGCCGCCTGCGCCGCAGTGCCTTGGCGCTGAGCGTGAGCCTGGCCACCTTGGCCACCATCGCAGGCTCGGTGTCGTTGCTGCGCTGGGGCCTGGAAAGCAGCGCCGAACTGGGCTCGGACATCGCCAGCCTGACCAATCACTTCTTGACCCTGGTGGTGTTCAGCGCCTTCATCACCGGCCTGGGCCGCGCCATGCTGATGTTGCAGCGGCCGTCCTGGCGCCTGCCGCCGATTCCCGACGAAGTGGCCACTGCCCTGGGCTGGTTCCCCAAGCTGTTGGCCCTGGCGCTGATGGTCATGCTGACCATGGAGCGCATCAACAGCGTGATTGGCACCAGCCTGGCACTGACCGTGGCCACCAACGGCCTGACAGCGCTGGTGGTGGCCGTGATCTTCACGCTGGCGTTGCTGCGTTATCGCCGCACCCTGCGCAAGCACGAACTGGAGCGCCCGACCGGGTTGGCCGGGCTGATTCCGTTCGTGACCGTGGTGTGGGTGGGCTTGATCTTGCTGGCCCTGTTGGCCGGTTACCTGACCTTGGCCTACTTCCTCACGGCCAAGCTGCTGTGGATCAGTGTGGTGGCCGTGTGCGCCTACCTGCTCACCACGTTCCTTGCCGACCTCTGCGAGACCCTGCTGTCGCCACGCCAGCCGGGCGGCCTGGCCCTGGCCTCGACCCTGGGCCTGGCGCCTCGCCACCAGGCCCAGGCCAGCACGATCCTGGTCGGCATCAGCCGTACGGTGCTGCTGTTCCTGGCGGTGCTGCTGGCACTGATGCCGTCCGGCACCAGCCCTGGCGAGCTGCTGCTGAGCCTGGGCGACTGGGACGGCACTGGCGGCAAGGTGCTGGGTAACCTCAATATCGTGCCGCAGGACATTCTGCTGGCCTTGGCGATGTTCCTCGGCGGCCTGTTCGGCATCCGCGTGGTCAAGCGCTGGCTGAGCGAGCGGCTGCTGCCGGAAACCGACATGGATGCGGGCATGCGGGCCTCGCTGGTGACCCTGGTCGGTTACCTCGGCTTCCTGTTCCTGGCCATGCTGGTGATGTCGACCCTGCGCATCAACCTGACCAGTCTGACCTGGGTGGTCAGTGCGCTGTCGGTCGGTATCGGTTTTGGCTTGCAGCAGATCGTGCAGAACTTCATCTCCGGCCTGATCCTGCTCACCGAGCGCCCGGTCAAGGTGGGCGACTGGGTGAGCCTGGCAGGGGTCGAGGGTGACATCCGCCGGATCAACGTGCGCGCCACCGAGATCCAGATGTCCGACCGCTCCACGGTGATCGTGCCGAACTCGCAGTTCATTTCGCAGAACGTGCGCAACGTGACCATGGGCAATGCCCTGGGCGTGGTGGGTATTACCTTGACCCTGCCCCTGGAGACCGATGCCAACCATGTGCGTGAATTGCTGCTGGCGGCCTATCACGAGCATGAAGCGATTCTTGACGCACCGGCTTGCTCGGTGACGTTCAAGGACCTGACCTCAGCGGGCATGGTCATGGGTGTGAGCGGTTATGTGGCAGGGCCGCGGCAGGTGTCGGGCACCCGCAGCGACTTGCTGTTCACCATTCTGGGGCGCTTGCGCGATGAGGGTATTGCCCTGTCTTCGCCGCAGAGCATGGTGCTGGTGCAGGAAGGGGCGCGTTCGGCTGACGAGTCAGCGTGATGCCAATCGCCGACAAGCCGGCTTTCATTGAGCAACACATAACGCTCTGATTTAGCAGAGGTCTTGTGGGCGCGGCGCTTGCTGAGGCTTTGTTCTCTGCGCGACAGCGCAGCCCAAAAGGCTGGGTGATCTCCCACAGGGACAGCGCCGTCGTCAGGCCTGTGATATCCCTGTGGGAGCTGGCTTGCCGGCGATTGGGCTGCACAGCAGCCCCGCTACATTCTCCAGCGGAGCCTCAGCGCCAGCACCCTGTGATTGCTCCGGCATCCCGGCCCAGGACCCGCTCATTCAGCGCCCTGGCCATTTGCAGGGTGTGCACGGTGTTCACCAACATCCCGATGCCAGGCTCGCCAGCATTGCCGCAGATGTATTCGTCCAGCGTGTCTTCGATGCCGCGCAGTCACTGGGAAACGTACAGCAGGGCGTCGGGCGAGGGCTCGGTTAGGCTGGCTTGGGATTGGGTGAGGGCCATCATGTGTTCGCCGTGAGAGATCCAGCGCCTATGAGATCGACCGCCGCGCCGGTGGCGCTCGATCTCATTGGCGCCAAAGACGGCGCGGCTCACACCCCTAGGCCATCATCCCAAACACCGGGTCACATGCTTCACCGACTGGTAAGCCGACAACCCCCAAGGCCCTAGCTCACGGCCAATCCCGCTGCCCTTGGTGCCGCCCCACGAAGTCTCGACGAACACCGCCTGCACCGAGTTGATCCACACATGCCCGACCTCAAGCGCATCGGCCACGCGCTCGGCGCGCTCCAGGTCGGCGGAGCATACCGTGGCGACCAGCCCGAAACGGCTGTCGTTGGCCTCGGCAATTGCCTGCGCTTCGGTGCTGAAGCGACGTGCGCACAGCACCGGGCCAAAGATTTCCTCGGTCCACAGGCGGCTGTTCTTGGGCACATCGGCATACAGCGTCGGGCTCACGAACCACCCCTCACGATCCAGCGCCTGCCCGCCCGCCAGGCACTGCAGGCCTTCTTCGCGAGCCGTCGCGAAGTAGCTGGCAACCTTCAACCACTGCGCCTGGCTGGTCAGCGGCCCCATGTCGACCTCTTCGGTCAGCGGGTTACCGACCCGCAGCTTTTCCAGTGCCGCCTGCAAGCGCGGCAGCAGCGCATCGGCGATGCCGTCCTGCACCAGCAGGCGCGAGGTGGCCGAGCACATCTGTCCGGCGTTCCAGCTGATACCGGCAACGATCCATTCCACCGCCTGGTCCGGGTCGCAATCGTCGAACACCACGATCGCCGATTTGCCACCAAGCTCCAGGGTCACCGGCCGGCACTGTGCCGACGCACTGCGCATTACCTGGCTGCCGACGTTGTTGCTGCCAGTGAACGACAGCTTGTCGAGGCCGTTGTGGCTGCTCAACGCGGCGCCCGTTTCAGCCTTGCCGTTGACGATGTTCAGCACGCCAGCCGGCAGGCCCAGGGTGTCGGCGATCTGGCCGTAGGTCTGCTCGATCAGCGGGGTCACTTCCGACGGTTTGAGCACCACGGTGCAACCGGCCGCCAGCGCCGGGGCCAGCTTCCAGGCGCTGGTCACCAGCGGGAAGTTCCAGGGCACGATCAGGCCGACCACACCCACCGGCTCCAGGCGGGTGCGCGCAGTGAAACCGGGCGCAGCCAATGGTACGTCGCGGTTTTTCGACGGCAGTTGTTCGGCCAGGTCGGCGTAGTAGGCGAAGGTGGCGATCGCGTCATCCAGGTCGATTTCGGCCTCGTGACGCGGCTTGCCGTTGTTGCGCATCTGCAGCGTGATCAAGGCTTCACGGCGTTGACCGAGCTGTTCGGCAAAGCCGCGCAGGAAGGCTGCGCGAGTGCTGGCGCTGACCTGTTTCCAGGTTGGCAGGGCTTCGCGAGCAGCGGCCACAGCCTGGTCGACCTGGGCCACGCTGGCGGCCATCAGTTCGGCGAAGGGCAGGCCCAGCGCAGGTTCGCTGACGCTGATGCAGTCGCTGCCCTGGCCTTCGACCCAGCGGCCGGCAATGTAGTGGGAAGTGGTCATGGTCGGTATCCAGTCAGGCCAATTCGGCGGTGGTCACCGGCGTGCGTGGGTCGCTTTTGCAGCGCACCCAGCGCGGGCCATTGGGGCCATACACGCCAGCAGGTTCAGGGAAAAGGTTGAGCAGCAGCAGGTACAGCACGCCGGCCAGGCCCAGGGTTACCGGCAGGCTCAGGTCGATGCCGCCGGCCAGGTCGCCCAGCGGGCCGACGAACTGCCCCGGCAGGTTGACGAAGCACAGGCCGACCATCGCGCTGGGGATCCACGCGCCCATGCCGCGCCAGTTCCAGCCATGCAGGAACCAGTAGTGGCCGCCACGCTGGCCGCGGGTGAACACTTGCAGGTCGTCGGCGTGGTAGAAGCCGCGACGGGTGATCAGGCCGAGGATCATGATCACCATCCATGGGCTGGTGCAGGTGATGATCAGCACGGCGAAGGTCGACACGCTCTGCACCAGGTTGAAGGTGAAGCGGCCGATGAAGATGAAGCCGATCGCCAGCACGCCGATCAGCAAGGTGGCGCCCGCGCGGCTGAGCAGGCGCGGGAACACGCTGGACATGTCCAGGCCGGTGCCATACAGCGCGGTAGTGCCGGTGGACATGCCGCCGATCACCGCAATCAGGCACACCGGCAGGAAGAACCAGCTCGGCGCTACTGCCAGCAGGCCGCCGACATAGTTGTTGGCGGCGATGTAGTCGGGTGCCTGGGTGGCCACCAGGGTGGCGGTGCACAGGCCGAACAGGAACGGGATCAGCGTGGCCACCTGGGCGGCGATCACCGCCAGCATGATGCGCGACTTCGGCGTTTGCCGCGGAATGTAGCGCGACCAGTCGCCGAGGAAGGCACCGAACGACACCGGGTTGCTCATGGCCAGGATCGCGGCGCCGACGAATGCCGCCCAGAAGCCTGGCTGGCTCAGGTTGACGCTACCGGCGAAGCCCGCATCGAACGGCCCGGCGAAGGCGAAGATACCCAGCAGGAACAGCAGGCTCGACGCCCACACGGCGATCTTGTTGACCCACAGCATGAAGCGGAAGCCGAAGATGCATACCACCAGCACCAGCACCGCGAACAGGCCGTAGGCCAGGCCCAGGGTCAGGTCGGTTTCCGGCAGCCCGGCCAAGCGCTTGGCGCCGCCGACCAGGGCATCACCCGAGCTCCACACCGACAGCGAAAAGAACGCCACGGCAGTGAGCAACGACAGGAACGAGCCGACGATGCGCCCGTGCACGCCAAAATGCGCGCCTGACGACACCGCGTTGTTGGTGCCGTTGAGCGCGCCGAACAGGCCCATCGGTGCGAGGATCAGTGCGCCCACGCCGACGCCAAGCAGGATCGCCCAGACCCCGGCCTGGAACGACAGCCCGAACAGCACCGGGAAGCTGCCCAGCACGGCAGTGGCGAAGGTATTGGCACCGCCGAAGATCAGGCGGAACAGGTCAAGCGGGGAGGCGTCGCGTTGATCGTCGGGGATCTGTTCGACGCCATTGGTCTCGATACCGGTCGAGTGGCTCATGGTGATGCTCCAGCGCGGTTGTTGTAGGCCCGGCGCGGTGCGCGAGCCCTCTTGTGGGTGCGATGGCAGTGCGGCAAGGCCGCGTAAGTTCGGATCAGGCTGCGGTGACGACCGACAGGTGCTCATGGCACGCCAGCCATTGTTCACCGTGGCGGCGGAAGACGATGGTCTCGCGCTCGGCCAGTTGATGCTCCTCGCCGGCAATACGGATATGCGTGGCCACGTCATGCATGAAGATCGCCACGTCACCCTGCAGGCTCACCTGCCCGTTGCTGGACTCACAGCCGAGCACGGCAAAGCCTTCGGCCTGCCATTGGGCCCAGAGGTCTTCATAGGCACGGCGGGACAGCAGGGGTTGCGGCAAGGTGTGGAAAAGGAAGGTGGCGTCTTCGCTGAAGCAGGCGAAGTAGCGGGCGCTGTCGTTGCTGGCAAAGGCGGCGACGAGGTCGGCGGCGGCCTGCCGTACCTGGAGTGTCTGGTCCACGGGAGTGGCCTCACGGTTATTGTGATTGTGGTGAAGCGATTCTGGAGGGGGAGGGCAAGGGAAAAAATCGCAGGCGGAAAATAATTAGTTCAGAAATCTCTGAAGTGAATCCCAGAACACAAGACAGGCAACCACGGCCTGACAGGTTTGGCACGTTGCAAAAAATGTAGGAGCGGATTTATCCGCGATGCGCCGCGCGGGCGGCGCTCGATCTCACAGGCGCAACAAGGCCCAAGGCGAGCCCAAGTATCATCGAACTGCAACTTGTATCCCGCACCCTGTTCACCCTGACCGTGGTCACCGTGTTGGCGCTACCGATCAACATCATCGCTGGCTTCTTCGGCATGAACGTCGGCGGCGTGCCGCTCTCGGGCGACCCGAACGGCTTCTGGCTGCTGGTGGCGCTGGTGGCGACCTTCACCTTCCTGGCGGGGCGCTGGGCGTTCAGCAAGCGGCGCGAGTATTGAGCCTGTGCTGGCCTCTTCGCGGGTAAACCCGCTCCCACAAGTGCTGCACCATACTCAAGCCCGGTGAAACTCCTGTGGGAGCGGGTAAACCCGCTCCCACAAGTACTGCATCATACTCAAGCCCGGTGAAACTCCTGTGGGAGCGGGTTTACCCGCGAAAAGGCCAGCACAGGCTTGCCCAGCCAAACCGACTGACGGTCCCATCAGCCCCTGATACTTGCCTACGCTGAAGCTCCCAACCTTTGTTGCAAGGAGATTCGGCATGGCCTTCCAATACAAGCGACTGGACAAGAACAACGCCGCCGTCCTGCTGGTCGATCACCAGACCGGCCTGCTTTCACTGGTCCGCGACATCGACCCGGACCGTTTCAAGAACAACGTCCTGGCGCTCTCTGACCTGGCCAAATACTTCAAGCTGCCGACCATCCTTACCACCAGCTTCGAGACCGGCCCCAACGGCCCACTGGTACCGGAGCTCAAGGAGCAGTTCCCCGACGCCCCCTACATCGCCCGCCCTGGCAACATCAACGCCTGGGACAACGAGGACTTCGTGAAGGCAGTGAAGGCCACCGGCAAGAAGCAGTTGCTGATCGCCGGGGTGGTCACCGAGGTCTGCGTGGCCTTCCCGGCATTGTCTGCGCTGGAGGAGGGCTTCGAGGTGTTCGTGGTCACCGACGCTTCCGGCACCTTCAACGAACTGACCCGCGATTCGGCCTGGCGACGCATGGAGGCAGCCGGTGCCCAGCTGATGACCTGGTTCGGCGTGGCCTGCGAGCTGCACCGTGACTGGCGCAACGATATCGAAGGCCTGGGCACACTGTTCTCCAACCACATCCCGGACTATCGCAACCTGATGACCAGCTACAACAAGCTGGCGAAGTAAGGGCGTCAGGGCGCGGCAACTTGCCTAACAGGCGAAACGGCAAATTGTCATGGATCGACCATACTGACTTTTCATTCGCCCTCAGGAGAGCGCTATGGCCAAGCCGTCCAAGAAGAAGGATTCGAAGGAGCAGCCAGAAAAGCTGGGCGGCAAAACGTATGAGCACGCGCTCAGGAAGCTGCACGTGGAGCTCGTGAAGCTGCAGGAGTGGGTCGTGGCCAAGGGCCTGAAGGTCTGCGTCGTGTTCGAAGGCCGCGATGGTGCCGGCAAGGGCGGCACCATCAAGGCCATCACCGAGCGGGTCAGCCCACGGGTGTTCCGCGTGGTGGCGCTGCCGGCACCGACCGAGCGGGAAAAGACCCAGATGTACGTGCAACGCTACCTGCGCCACCTGCCTGCCGCGGGCGAAGTGGTGATCTTCGACCGCAGCTGGTACAACCGCGCCGGTGTCGAGCGGGTGATGGGCTTCTGCAGCGAAGAGCAGAGCGCCAAGTTCCTCGCCGTGGTGCCGCTGTTCGAGAAGATGATGGTCGAGTCGGGGATCATCCTCATCAAGTACTGGCTGGAAGTCAGCGCCGAAGAGCAGACCCGGCGCCTGCAGGACCGTATCAGCGACGGGCGCAAGCTGTGGAAGCTGTCGCCCATGGACCTCAAGTCATACACCCGCTGGGATGACTACACCCGCGCCCGCGACGACATGTTCGCCGCCTCGGATTCGTCCTGGGCGCCGTGGTTCATGGCGCATTCCAACGACAAGCGGCGCGCCCGGCTGAATATCGTCAGCCACATGCTGTCGCGCATCCCCTACAAGGACATCACCCGCGAACAGGTAGTGAAGCTGCCCAAGCGCGGCAAGATCGGCAAATACAAGGCTGTGGCCTATCCCTTCAAAGTGATCGAAGAACGCTTCTGATCCCTTCCGGCGGTGCGTAGCAAGGGTGCGAACTGATGCCTCATGACGGCAGCCTGCTGCAGGCCACGGTAGTGTTCCTGCTGGCCGTGGTGCTTCTGGTGCCACTGGCGCAACGTTTGAAAATGGGCGCGGTGCCCGGCTATCTGCTGGCTGGCATCCTGATCGGGCCGTCGGTGCTGGGCCTGCTGGGCAACCCCGACAACGTTGCCCGCCTGTCGGAAATGGGCGTGGTCATGCTCCTGTTCGTCATCGGCCTGGAGCTGTCGCCACGGCGGCTGTGGACCATGCGCAGGGCGCTGTTCGGCGTGGGGTCGTTGCAGGTGGGGCTGACTGCCGTGGTACTGAGCCTGTTGGCCTCCTTTCTGTTTGGCCAGTCGAAAGCGGCAGCCATCGTGCTTGGCCTTGGGCTGGCGCTGTCATCGACGGCTTTTGGCCTGCAGGTGCTGGCCGAGCGCAAGGACCTGGGCAAGCCGCACGGTCGCCTGGCCATCGCCCTCCTGCTGTTCCAGGACATTGCCGCCATTCCGCTGATTGCCGTGGTGCCGTTGCTCGGTGGCGATGTGAGCACCGCCGACGAAGGCTCCTGGCCGCTGCTGGCAGTGGCGGGCGGTATTGGTGTGGTGATTGTCTTTGGCCGCTATCTGTTGACCCCGGTTTTCAAATGGACGGTCGGCTCGGGCTTGCCCGAGCTGTCTACCGCCACGGCCTTGCTGGTGGTGCTGGGCACTGCCTGGTTGATGGAGCACGTGGGGGTGTCCATGGCACTGGGGGCCTTCCTTGCCGGTGTGCTGATGGCCGATTCGCCCTTTCGTCATGAACTGGAAACCCAGATCGAACCGATCAAGGGCCTGCTCCTTGGGCTGTTTTTCGTTGGCGTCGGCATGAGCGCCGACTTGCAGTTGCTGTTCGGCATGCCCTTGATCGTGCTGGGGCTGACGTTGCTGCTGGTGGTGGTCAAGCTGCCGCTGCTGCTGGTGCTCGGGCGTACGGTGGGTGGCCTTGACCACGCCCAGGCACTGTGCCTGGCGGTGGTGCTGGCGTCCGGCGGTGAATTTGCCTTCGTGGTGTTCAAGCTGGCGCTGGGGCATCAGGTGCTGACCCAGCAGGTGCACGACCTGCTGGTGCTCGCCATCACCCTGTCGATGGCAGTGGTGCCATTGGTGATGATGGCATTGGCGCGGCAATTGAGAGATGGCAACAGCCCGCAGCCGACACCTGGAGCAGGCACCGATTAGCGCCATGAGGGCGCGCCTAACGTTCGGAGGTGAAACATGCAGCCGGGTTTGAAGCTGGACAGCGTCCTGTCGCGGGGCCTGCTCGACGTGCTGATCAAGGCGGGCCTGGTGGCCGCTTTGGTGGTTTTCTCCTTCCAGGTTTTCCAGCCGTTCCTGGAGCTGATGCTGTGGTCGGTGATTCTGGCGGTGACCCTGTATCCGTTGTACTTGCGGATCAAGCGCGGCACTGGCATCAAAGACGGTTATGCGGCAACCCTGGTGGTGCTGTTGGTGCTGATCGTATTGCTGGTACCGATCTACCTGGTGGTGATGTCCATTGGTGAGTCGGTGGACAGCATGGTGACCTTGCTCAAGAGCGGCGCCTGGAGTGTGCCGGCACCGCCCGAGTCGGTGGCGGCCTGGCCGCTGATCGGGCCCAAGGTCTATGCGCTGTGGCTATCGGCCTCGGAAAACATGGCACATGTGCTCAACCAGTGGATGCCCCAGCTGAAGGGTGCCGGGCGCACCGTGCTGGGCGCTGCGGCCAGTGCCGGTGGTGCGTTCCTGCTGTTTGTCGGGGCGATTATCGTCTCGGGCATCATCATGGCGTTTGGTGAGCGTGGCGAGGTCGCCGCGCAGCGCATTGCCATGCGGGTCTCCGGCGAAGAGCGTGGCAAACCGCTTGCAAGGCTGTGCACCGCGACCATTCGCGCCGTTGCCCAAGGGGTGATCGGCATCGCCTTCATCCAGATGCTGCTGATCGGTGTCGGTTTCGTGGTCAAGGGTGTGCCAGGTGCCGGCATGCTGGCCATCGTCATCCTCATGCTGGGGATTGCCCAGGCCCCGGCGACCTTGGTCACGCTGCCGGTGATCATCTACGTGTTCAATGTCGAGGGCTTCACCGTGGCGACCATCGTCTTCGCCATCTACACCTTCGTCGGCGGGCTTGCCGACAACGTGCTCAAGCCACTGCTGCTGGGGCGCGGGGTGGATGTACCGATGCCGGTGGTGCTGATCGGGGCGTTGGGGGGCATGGTGGTCAAGGGCATCATCGGGCTGTTCATCGGCCCGGTGATCCTCGGCGTGACCTACGTGCTGTTCTGGCAATGGGTCGCGCTGCAGGTGCCGGAGCAGCCGGCACCACCTGCCACCTGAGCCAGGGCCCGCCATGCCCAATCGTTGCTATGGCCTGGGGTTGCTGATGGTCCTGGCCGGCTGCACCCAGGTCGGCCCGGACTTCAAGAAGCCTCAGGAGCCATGGCTGGACAGCTGGAGCACGCCAGTGCTTGAGCAGGCCGGGCGCTCCGCCCCGGCACCGGACCTGCGCCAGTGGTGGCTGATCTTCGCCGACCCGACGCTCGAAGGGCTGATCGCCGAAGCCGATGCCAACAACACCAACCTGCGCGTGGCCGGCCTGCGCATCGCCGAGGCCAGGGCGCAGCTGGCCATCGTGCAGACCGGGCGTTACCCACAGCTGCAGCAGCTGCGTGCGCAGAGTCTGTACCTGAAGCAGGACCAGTCTGGCACGTCCACTGCCCGGGACTCGGTGTTCTGGCAATCCAGTGCAGGCTTCGATATCGGCTGGGAAATCGACTTCTGGGGCCGTTTCAGCCGCGCCATCGAAAGCGCCGATGCGGTCTATTTCGCCTCCCAGGCCAACTACGCCGATGCGATGCTGCTGCTGCGTGCGCAGGTGGCTGATACCTACTTCGCCCTGCGCACGGCTGAGGCGCGGCTGGATATTGCGCAAGACAACGCCAAGCGCCAGGCGCGCAGCCTGGAGATCACCGAGCGGCTGTTCCGTCACGGCGAGAACGACGAACTCGACTGGCAGCAGGCGCGTACCCAGTACCTGGCGACCCTGGCCACCATCCCCGAGTTCGAGAACCAGCTCAATGCCTTGCGCAACGTGCTCTGTTCGCTGCTTGGCAGGCCGCCGGGGCCGCTGCCCGAGCTTGCGGCGCGCCACGGGCAGTTGCCGCTGCCGGACCGCGCAGTGTTGCAGGACGTGCCTGCCAGCCTGTTGCAACGTCGCCCGGACATCCGCGCCGCCGAGCAGGCGGTGGCGGCGCAATCGGCGCTGGTAGGGGTGGCCGAGGCAGACCTTTATCCACAGTTGAGCCTGCTCGGCAGCATCGGCTGGACGTTCTTGTCGGCCAATCATCTGCCCAACACCTTCGACCTGGCTGCCGGGCCGAGCCTGATCTGGAACCCGTTCGACTATGGCCGGCGCAAGAACGCCGTGCGGGTCGAGGACGCCCGCCTGCAGCAACTGATCGAGCTGTATCAGCAAAGCGTGCGCGAAGCCGCACACGAGGCCGACGACGCTGCCAGCGGCCTGGTGCGTTCGCTGCAGAGCGCAAGCATTCGCCAGGATGCTTCGCAGGCCGCCCAGCGTTCGCTGGCCCTGGCCAGTTCGCAGTACCAGGAAGGCTTTGCCGACTTCCAGCGTGTGCTCGACGCCCAGCAGCTGCTGTTGCAGCAGCAGGACGGCTACCTGGTCAGCCGTGGCAATGCGGTGAGCAGCCTGGTGAGCTTGTACAAGGCGCTGGGCGGCGGCTGGGACAACCAGCGCAAACCGATCGACCGGGCCACCCGCCAGCAGATGCAAAACCGAACCGATTGGGGCGACCTGCTCGACGAGCCGGCCCCCGCCGACCCCGCACAAGGTGAGCCGAAATGAGTGACGCCGCAGACACGCCGTCAGCCCCCGACCGCGGCATGCGCTGGGTGTTGATCCTGATCGTCGTCAGCCTGGTCTGGTACCTGCTGGCTGACCGTTTCACGCCCTACACCCAACAAGCCCGGCTACAGGCCTACGTGGTGCCGGTGGCCGCCGAAGTGGCCGGGCAGATCAAGCGTGTGGCCGTGGGCAACAACCAGGAAGTGCGCCAGGGCGATGTGCTGTTCGAGCTCGACCAGGAGCAGTACCGTATTGCCCTGGCCCGCGCCGAAGCCGACCTGGATACCGTGCGCCGGCAGATCGGCGCCAGTACCGCAGGCATCGACTCGGCCCAGGCCGCACTGGTGGCAGCGCAGGCCCACGAACGCAAGGCGCGCCAGGATGCCGAACGGCTCAAGCGGCTGATCGACGAGGACCCGGGCACGGTATCGGTCCGCCGCCTGGAAGGGGCGCAGGCCACCCGTGATCAGGCCATCAGCCAGGTGGCGGCCGCCCGCGCCGAAGTGGTGCGGGCCCGCGAGCAGCAGGGCGGTGCCGATGCCGACAACGCGCAACTGCGCAGCGCGGCAGCCAACGTGGAAAAAGCCCGTCTGGACCTGGCGCGTACCGTGGTGCGCGCCGATGCCAACGGCTTGATTACCGATCTGCGCACCGACGTAGGCCACTACGTCGGTGCAGGTAGCCCGATGATGACCCTGATCACTATCCACGACGTGTGGATAAGTGCCGACATGACCGAGAACAACCTCGGCCGCCTGCGCCCCGGTGCGCCGGTGCTGGTGGTGCTCGACGCCATGCCCGGCACCGTGCTGAAAGGGCAGGTCCGCAGCATCGGCTATGGCGTGAGCGTCGGCCAGCCCGCGCCGCCAGGCAGCCTGCCGACCGTGCAGAACAGCCGCGACTGGCTGCGCTCGGCGCAGCGCTTCCCGGTGATCGTCGAGCTCGAGCGTGATCAGCTGGCCGACACCTCCGGCTTGCGCGTGGGTGGCCAGGCCGAAGTCATGGCCCTGCCCAACGAAGGCAACCCGTTGAACCTGCTGGGCCGCGTGTTCATGTGGCTGATGAGCTGGCTGTCGTATGCCTATTGAGCTGCGTCGCCTGCGCGCGCTGCGCCTGGCCTGGGGCGTGGCGCTGTGCCTGGCGAGCAGTTTCGGCCTGGGCCTGCCGGTGCCGATCCTGGCGCCGGTGTTCGCGGTGCTGCTGCTGGCCATGCGCAGCCAGCCGCTGCCAGTCAAGGCGGCGCCTGCACTGGCGATTCTGGTATTGCTCTGCTGCGGCAGCGGGCTGCTGCTGATTCCGCTGTTGCGCCATGCCCCGGTGAGCGGGGTACTGCTGGTCGGCGTGGGGGTATTCCTGGTCTTGCGCTATGCGCTCAAGGGCGGCAATGGCTTGCTGGCCAACCTGCTGGTGATCGGCCTGACCATGATCGCGGCAGCCGGCACCAGCGATTTCAGCCTGGCGCTGTCGGTGGTCGAGGCCCTGGCCAAGGGCATGCTGCTGGCGGTGCTGGGCACGGCGCTGGCCCATGTGCTGTTTCCGGAACCTGCCGGCGCGCCGGTACAGCCTTCGCCACCTCTGCCCGACAGCGCGGATGTCGGTTGGGTTGCCCTGCGCGCCACGCTCATCGTCATGCCGGCGTTTCTGCTGGCGCTGATCGTCCCGGATCAGTTCATGCCGCTGATCATGAAGGCGGTGAGCCTGGGGCAGCAGGCGGGGGAGACACGGGCGCGGCATGCCAGCCGTGAACTGATTGGCTCGACCTTGCTGGCCGGGGTGCTGGCGATGCTGTTGTGGGGGGCGTTGAGCCTGTTCGTACACCTGTGGATGTTCTTCCTCTGGGTGCTGCTGTTCGTCCTTTGGCAGGCGCGCAGGCTCTACCGTGCAGTGGACACGAAGCAAAGCCCGGCGTATTGGGTGAGCTGCCTGACGACCCTGCTGATCCTGCTCGGGCAGTCGGTGCAGGACAGTGCCGGCGGGCAGGATGTGTACAAGGCCTTTGCCGTGCGTATGGCACTGTTCGTGGCAGTGTCGCTCTACGCCAGCGCCATGCTGATCTGGATCGACCGGCGTCGGGTTCGGGCGGCCTAGCACGCCTGCACCGGCCCTTTCGCGGGTAAACCCGCTCCCACAGGTACAGCGTCGCCCAAGGGGTCACCCTATCCCTGTGGGAGCCGGTTTACCCGCGAAGAGGCCAGCACTGGCTACTCAAGGCTTCCAGTCAACCCCGGTATCCGCCAGATAGGCATCCACCGCAGCACCGACTGTTGGGTGGAATGCCTTCTCGCCCAAAGGCTCGAACAGCTCGAAGCGCTTCATCTTGTCCTTCACCGGGTCCTTCATCTCGGCAAACTGCAGCTCCACCCCACGCGCCTCCAGCGCCCGATCCAGCTCGGCGAGCATGTCCGCCGATGTGATATCGATGCTGGTGACCGGTTCCGCCGCAATCACCAGCCGCTGCACTGGCGTGGGTGATTCGTCCACTGCCGCCAGCACCGTGCCCTGGAACTGCTCGGCATTGGCGAAGAACAGCGGCGCATCCCAGCGCAGCAGCACCAGCCCGGGAATCCGCCGTGCCTGTGGGTAACGTTTCACGTCATGGTAACCACGGGTACCGTCGACCCGCCCGAGTACCGCGTAGTGCGGCCGCCAGCCATCCCACAGGAATTCGATCACCGACACTGCCACGGCAATGCAGATACCCGGGATGGCGCCGAACACCGCGACGCCGACGAAGCAGGTGAACGACAGCCAGAACTCCCATTGCTGCATGCGGAAGATGCGCTTGAGGTCGGCGAACTCGAACAGCCCCAGGGCTGCAGCGATCACTACAGCAGCCAGCGCGCTGTTGGGCAGGTGCTGCATCAGGTTGGGGGCGACCAGCAGCAGCAGGGTCACCGCCAGCGCGCCAATGATGCCGGTCAATTGGGTTTTCGAGCCGGCCGCCTCGGCCACCGGCGTGCGCGACGAGCTGCTGCTGATCGGGATGCCCTGGAACAAGCCGGAGGCCAGGTTGGCCACACCCAAACCGAACATTTCCTGGTTGGGGTTGACGGGTGTTTTCAGCCGCGCGGCATAGGAGCGTGACAGCACACTGGTGTCGGCGAACGACACCAGCGCCACGGCGATCCCGCCCAGTACCACTTCGACCAGGTCGATGTCGGTGACCCACGGCAAGGCGAAGCTGGGCAGGCCCTGGGGCAACTGGCCGAGCACTTTGACGCCCATCTGGTCGAGGTTGAACAGGCTCACCGCCAAGGTTGCCAGCACCACGGCGATCAGGATGCCGGGGATGCGCTTGAAGGGTTTGAGCAGCAGGATCAGCACCAGGCTGCTGGCCCCGACGATGAAGCTTGGCCAGTGCCCATGGCCTGCGAACACTGCCTGGCCAAGGTGCCAGAGGTCACGCAAGGGCCCCTGGCTGTCGACCTTGAGGCCGAACAGCTTGGGCAGCTGGCTGATCAGCACAGTGAGGGCGATGCCGTTCATGTAGCCGTAGCGGATCGGTTTGGACAACAGCTCGGTGATGAAGCCCAGGCGCAGCAGCCCGGCGATCACGCAGAAGGCGCCGGCCACCAGGGCCATGAGGCTTGCGATGGCAATCGCGCGCTGCGGGTCGCTGGCGGCGTATTGCACCACGACTGCCAGGATGGGTGCGGCCAGTGCCGAGTCCGGGCCGAGTACCAGGATGCGGCTGGGGCCGAACAGGGCATAGGCCAGCAGCGGAATGATGGTGGCATACAAGCCATAGATGCCCGGTACCCCGGACGCTTCGGCGTAGGCGATGCCGACTGGCACCAGCATGGTGGTGAGCACCAGGCCGGCCGCGATGTCTTTGGGCAGCCAGGCGGGCTGGTAGTGCAGCAGGGTGGCCAGGCCGGGGAGCCAGCGTTGCCAGTCGAAGCATCGGCGCGGCGGGAGTTCGTGCATGGTGCGGGCTCCAGAGCCAGGGGGCTGCAACGCAGCCCCGGCAATCCCTCAGGTGTAAGACAATTCCGAACTTGAAACCAAATGCTTCTGTTGAAGATAGCTTGGGAATTATCCTACGCACGCCGCTGCCGTTTCTCTGTTGTCGATGTTGAGCATCAGGGCTAATTTCCCCGGGTCGTCGAAGTTTGACGACCGGGTGTGAGAGCCCGCTCACAAGCAAGAGATTGTCGTCATGGTAGCTGTGCGCGGGCAGGCCCCGTGCCTGGCCGGTTTTCGCTCTTGTTTGGCCGGTCTCTCACCCCGCGTACAGCTGCCACCTAATCCTGTGAGAGGGAAAGGGAAGGCAGCCCATGCAAACAAACGAGAGAGAAATCATGAAAAAACTTGTTCCAGATCCACCCGCCAAAGTTACATCCCAGCCGTTCTACACCATCAACAAAGACATGCCCTCACCCGAGGCATTGCTCTATGTCATTCAGTTGCTGCGCGGAATTGAAGACACCCTCGACGAATACATCTGCGGCAATGCCGGCGAGCCGGGCATCGGCATGCTGGTGAATAGCGTGCATAACGTGCAGATGGGGAGGGCGTTGGCAGATTTGGTACTGAGCCGGGAAGCGGGGGAGATCACCTGGCCTTGATGCCAGAGATTGTGGAAAGGCATGTGTGCCCCATAAAACAAAACCCCTTGAAGCCATAGGCATCAAGGGGTTTGTCAGTACTGTGAACTGCCGCTTAGACGTTGAAGCGGAAGTGCATCACATCACCGTCTTTGACGATGTAGTCCTTGCCTTCCAGGCGCCATTTACCGGCTTCCTTGGCACCGCCTTCACCCTTGAACTGGATGAAGTCGTCATAGGCCACCACTTCAGCGCGGATGAAGCCTTTTTCGAAGTCGGTGTGGATAACGCCGGCCGCCTGCGGGGCGGTGGCGCCAACGCGTACGGTCCAGGCGCGCACTTCCTGCACGCCCGCAGTGAAGTAGGTCTGCAGGTTGAGCAGCTCGTAACCGGCACGGATCACGCGGTTCAGGCCAGGCTCTTCCAGGCCAAGGGCCTCGAGGAACATGTCCTTCTCTTCGCCGTCATCCAGCTCGGCGATTTCTGCTTCGATCTTGTTGCACACCGGCACCACGACCGCGCCCTCTTCCTCGGCGATGGCCTTGACCACGTCCAGGTGCGGGTTATTTTCGAAGCCGTCTTCGGCGACGTTGGCGATGTACATCACTGGCTTGCTGGTCAGCAGGTGGAAGCCACGGATGACGGCCTTTTCGTCGTCTGCCATGTTCTTCATCAGGCTGCGCGCAGGCTTGCCTTCGGTGAAGTGCGGAATCAGCTTTTCCAGGATGGCCTTCTGCGCCAGGGCGTCCTTGTCGCCGCCCTTGGCATTACGGGCAACCTTCTGCAGTTGCTTCTCGCAGCTGTCGAGGTCGGCGAAGATCAGCTCAAGGTCAATGATCTCGATGTCACGCTTGGGGTCGACGCTGTTGGAAACGTGGATCACGTTCTCGTCTTCGAAGCAGCGCACCACGTGGGCGATGGCGTCGGTCTCGCGGATGTTGGCGAGGAACTTGTTGCCCAGGCCTTCGCCTTTCGACGCACCGGCCACCAGGCCTGCGATGTCGACGAATTCCATGGTGGTCGGCAGGATGCGGTTAGGCTTGACGATTTCCGCCAGCGCCGCCAGGCGCGCATCGGGCATCGGCACGATGCCGCTGTTCGGCTCGATGGTGCAGAAAGGGAAGTTCTCCGCCGCGATGCCGGACTTGGTCAGGGCGTTGAACAGGGTGGACTTGCCGACGTTGGGCAGGCCGACGATGCCGCAATTGAAACCCATGGGTATTCCCCTCTCTAGGAAATCAGGCCTTCTGGCTGTGCAGCTCGCGCATGGCCTTGGCGAAGTCGCCGGCCAGTACGTCCGGCAGCACGCCGAGGGCAAAATCGATGCTGGCGTCGAGCTTCTCCTGCTCGGCGCGCGGCGCGCGGCCCAGGACGAAGTTGGAGACCAGTTTGGCGTCACCCGGGTGGCCGATGCCAAGCCGCAGGCGGTGGAAGTCGTTCTGGTTGCCGAGCTGCGCGATGATGTCGCGCAGGCCGTTGTGCCCCCCATGGCCGCCGCCGCGCTTGAGCTTGGCAACGCCCGGAGGCAGGTCGAGTTCGTCGTGCGCCACCAAAATCGCTTCCGGCTTGATGCGGAAGAAATTGGCCAATGCCGCCACGGCCTGGCCGCTACGGTTCATGTAGGTGGTGGGGATCAACAAACGAACGTCGTTGCCCTGATGGCTGAATTTAGCCGTCAGGCCGAAATATTTTTTGTCAGCGGTCAGCGATACACGCTGGGCGCTGGCAATGCGTTCAACGAAAAGAGCCCCTGCGTTATGCCGGGTCTGTTCGTATTCGGGGCCGGGGTTACCCAGGCCAACGATCAACTGGATGGCGGTCACGTCAGGGGCTCTTCCTTGGAGTTGGTGGGTTACAGGGCGCGGGGCGCACTGTAACCCGATCAACACCGGCGTGCGAGTGGATTACTCGGCAGCGCCTTCTTCAGCAGCTTCGGCGGAAACGCGCGGAGCGTGAACGTTGGCAACAGCTTTGTCATCACCGTGGGCCAGAGCGACGAACTCTACGCCTTTCGGAGCTTTCAGGTCCGACAGGTGGATGATGGTGCCGATTTCGGCGTTGGCCAGGTCGACTTCGATGAACTCAGGCAGGTCTTTGGCTTCGCAGGAAACTTCGATCTGCGATTCAACGTGCGAGATCTCGCCGCCTTTCTTGACCGGTGCTTCTTCGTTGATGAAGTGCACTGGAACAACAGCGGTCAGCTTCTGGCCAGCAACGACGCGAACGAAGTCGGCGTGCATGATGAAGCCTTTGGCTGGGTGACGCTGCATGGCCTTGACCACGACGTTCTGCTTGGCGCCGTCGACGTTCAGCTCGATAACGTGGCTGAAGGCAGCTTCGTTTTCGAACAGCTTGGCGATTTCCTTGGCCACGATGGTCAGGGATTGGGCTTCTTTATCGCCACCGTATACAACGGCTGGGATGTTGGCGGAGTGACGCAGGCGGCGGCTCGCACCTTTCCCCAGGTCAGTACGCGCTTGGGCGTTCAGGATGAAATCAGTCATTTTGCTTCTCCAAAATAGCCTCCCGAAAGGCGTTTGCGACCAGCGCCAGACGGGGATGGCAAAAAAGCCCCGCCCCAACAAATGCTGGGGCGGGGCGCTTCACATCAACACGCGTTCCGCTTAGCGGAACATCGCGCTGATCGATTCTTCGTTGCTGATGCGGCGGACCGCTTCAGCGACAACCGGTGCGATATCCAGCTGGCGGATACGGTCACAGGCTTGAGCAGCGGCGGACAGCGGAACGGTGTTGGTCACTACCAGCTCGTCCAGTACCGACTTCTCGATGTTCTCGATCGCACGGCCCGACAGGACAGGGTGCGTGCAATAGGCGTAAACCTTGGCAGCGCCGTGTTCTTTCAGGGCTTTGGCCGCGTGGCACAGGGTGCCGGCGGTGTCGACCATGTCGTCTACCAGGATGCAGGTGCGCCCTTCGACGTCGCCGATGATGTGCATAACCTCGGAGTGGTTAGCCTTTTCGCGGCGTTTGTCGATGATACCGAGATCGACGCCCAGGGACTTGGCAACGGCGCGTGCGCGCACAACGCCACCGATGTCCGGGGAAACGATCATCAGGTTCTCGAAACGCTGGTCTTCGATGTCGTCGACCAGTACGGGCGAACCGTAGATGTTGTCGACTGGGATATCGAAGAAGCCTTGGATCTGGTCAGCGTGCAGGTCGACGGTGAGAACACGGTCGATACCCACGACAGTGAGCATGTCAGCGACGACTTTGGCGCTGATGGCTACACGTGCCGAACGCGGACGGCGGTCCTGGCGGGCATATCCGAAGTAGGGAATCACGGCGGTGATTCGGGATGCTGAGGAGCGGCGGAAGGCATCGGCCATCACTACCAGTTCCATCAGGTTATCGTTGGTCGGGGCACAGGTCGGCTGAATAATGAAGACGTCTTTACCGCGGACATTTTCATTGATCTCAGTACTGATCTCACCGTCGGAGAATTTACCGACAGAGACGTCACCGAGAGGGATATGCAGCTGACGTACGACACGCCGAGCCAGATCGGGGTTAGCGTTCCCCGTAAAGACCATCATCTTGGACACGCGCAGTACCTGAAGGCTGAGGGTATACCTGGATGAGTATAAGGAAAATGGCAGGGGCGGCTGGATTCGAACCAACGCATGGCAGGATCAAAACCTGCTGCCTTACCGCTTGGCGACGCCCCTGTATCTGTTGCTGCGAACACTTATGTGCTCGACTTCTTGACCAGACTTTGCAGCTTGCGATGCAACATCGAAACATTGCTTCCTTTCGCCACAAACCCTGTTTGGGTCACTGAAAGAAGGGCCAGAACTTTATCAGCTTCGGCTTTGCTTGGGAAGGCCCCAAACACACAACTTCCAGTACCGGTAAGTCGAGCCTCTGTGAATTTACCCAATGAATTCAGCGCGTTGCGAACTTCTGGGTAACTCTGCTCTACCACCGGTTGGCAGTCATTTCGACTGTTTCCCTCGGGAACGGGGCGCATCTTAAGGGGGAGCGAATCACGTGTCAACTGTGGATGTGAAAAAATTTCTACTGTGCTGACAGACACTTGCGGCACCAGCACGACATACCAAGGTTCGTCGGGGGAGACCGGGGTCAGTTGCTCGCCCACACCCTGGGCAAATGCCGCGTGGCCACGGACGAACACCGGCACGTCGGCACCCAGGCTCAGGCCAAGCGCGGCCAGGCGGTCCTCGTCCCAGTCCAGCTGCCACAGGTGCGCCAGTGCCAGCAGGGTGGTCGCCGCATCGGAGCTGCCGCCGCCGATGCCGCCACCCATGGGCAGCACCTTGGTCAGCCAGATATCGGCGCCCAGTTGCGTGCCGGACTGTTCCTGCAATTTACGCGCAGCGCGTACGATCAGGTTGCTGTCGTGGGGCACCGCTTCGATTTCAGTGTGCAGGCGGATCACGCCGTCCTCGCGCAGGGCGAAGCTCAGTTCGTCGCCATGGTCGAGAAACTGGAACACGGTTTCCAGCTCGTGGTAGCCGTCGGGACGGCGGCCGATGATGTGCAGCCACAGGTTGAGCTTGGCCGGGGCGGGCAGGGTGAGCGTGCGCATGGGATCAGTGCCCCAGCTGGCGCGGCTGCCAGTCCTTGACCACCAGGGTCACGTCGAGATCCTTGCCATGCAGTTTCAGGCGTTCGGGTAGCCAGTAGCCGTTCTGCTCGGTGTAGCTCAGGTACTGCACCTGCCAGCCGTCCTGCTCGAGGCTGGCCAGGCGGCTGTCGCCGTCCAGGGTCAGCTTGCTCTTGCTGTCGGGGGCGGGCAGGCCGCGCACCCACCAGACCAGGTGCGAGACCGGCAGCTGCCAGCCGAGCTGTTCTTCCAGCAGGGCTTCGGGGCTTGCGGCTTCATAGCGGCCCTGGTTGGCCACTTCCAGCACCACGCCACCGGGGCGGCCGGTCAGGCGAGCAGCGCCGCGGCCGAGCGGGCCGGCCAGGCGGATGTCGTAATAATCCTGGCGTTGCAGCCAGAACAGCGTGCCGCTGCCGGAATCGCGCGGGGCACGGATGCCGACCTTGCCGTTGATCTGCCAGCCGTCGAGGCTGCTCAACTGCTCTTTATGGGCGCGCCACTGCTGCGGGTCGCCGTGGCCCTGCAGGGCTTCGCGGCTCCCGAAGCCGGCGCAACCGGCCAGCAGGGCGATCAGGGTAAAGGTGATGCAATGGCGCAGGAACATGGCGTTAAAGAGTCTCGGATCCGGTCAGGCGCAGGAGGGTCTTGCGCAGGATAGGGCTGTCGGCCTGGGCTTCGAAGCCCTTGGCCCAGACTTGTCGGGCCTCGCGGCGCTTGCCGTTGGCCCACAGGACTTCGCCCAGGTGGGCAGCCACTTCATGGTCGGGGAAGCGGGCAAAGGCTTGGCGCAGGTAGTTTTCAGCCTCGGCGAGGTTGCCAAGCCGGTAGTTGATCCAGCCCATGCTGTCGAGTACGGCCGGGTCGTCCGGGGTCAGCTGGTGGGCTTTGTCGATCAGGACCTTGGCTTCGCTGTAGCGGGTGGTGCGATCGGCCAGCGTGTAGCCGAGGGCGTTCAGCGCCATGGCGTTTTCGGGCTCGCGGGCGATGATGGCGCGCAAGTCTTTTTCCATCAGCGGCAGGTCATCGCGCTTTTCGGCCAGCATGGCGCGGGTATAAAGCAGGTTGAGGTCGTCCGGGTAATGCTTGAGGGCTTGTTGCAGCACCTGGTCAGCCTGGGCGTCCTTGTTATTGTTGCTGTAGCTTTCCGATTCGATCAGGTACAGCTGCACGGCCAGGTCCGGCTGCGTTTCGCGGGCTTCGGCGAGCAGGCGCGATGCTTCGGCGCCGCGGCCGTTGGCAATGAGGATGTCAGCCTGGCGCAATTGGGCCGGCAGGTAGTCCGGGCCAGTGCCGACCAGGGCATATTCGCGCAGGGCACCTGCCGGATCGTGGCGTTCTTCGGCGATGCGGCCCAGGTTCAGGTGGGCGGCGTCGACGTTGCTGTCGCGCTCGATCAGCTCGCGCAGGTAGACCTCGGCTTCGTCCCAGTCTTTCATCTCCAGGCACACCAGGGCCAGCGAGTAACGCGACTCATCGTCATCCGGGTACTGCTGAACCAGGCTGAGGAATTCGGCTTTGGCATCGGCCATGCGGTCCTGTTCGACCAAGGTGCGCGCATAGGTCAGGCGCAGGCGCTTGTCATCCGGGTTGTCACGGATCGCCCCACGCAGCAGCGGCAGCGCCTCAGGGCCGCGGTCCAGGGCCTGGAGCAGGCGGGCGCGCAACAGGATCGGGGCGATTTCGCCATTCTGCGCCGGGTGCGCCTCGAGCAGGTCGAGGGCTTCCTGGGACTTGCCGTCCTGATTCAGCAGCAGCGCCTTGCCGAACACCAGCTGGCTGTTGTCCGGGTATTTGACCAGCAGGCGGTCGAAGCTCTGCATCAGGCCGTCGCGCGTGCTCTGGTCGGTTTCGGCGGCCGACAAGGCGAGGAAGTCGAAGTGGGTGTCACCCTGGCCCTGCAGCACCTTCTCCATATAAGTCATGGAGTCGTCGTAGCGACCGGCTCGGGCCAGCTGGATGGCGGCGGCGCGCTGGGCGTCGAGGTTCTCCGGGTCGTTCTTGGCCCAGATCAGGGCGCTGTCGAGGGCCGGCTCGTCGGCGCCGAGGTACTCGGCAATTCGGTAGGCGCGCTCGGAGACGCCCGGGTCCTGGGTCTTCTCGGCCTGGTCGGCGTAGTTGGCCAGGGCGATGTCGAAGCGGTTGCGCTGGCCGGCCAGCTCGGCCACCAGCAGGCTATAAAGGGTGTCCTGCGTGAACGACCCATACACCTCGGGCTTCTTTGCCTCGGCCTCGGCGGCAGGAGGCTCGGCCTTTTGCGGGGCCAGGCTCTGGCAGCCCTGGAGCAGGGCGAAGGCAAGCAGCAATGCGTAGGGTCTGTTCATAGAGAGGCTTAAAAAGACTAACCGGCGGTCGGAGCATGATGACACAAGCGCGGGGGCAAACCCACCTGCGAAGGTCGTGGTTTACAGCTTGGTGGTGCTAGGTCGGACAGCGGGGTAGGTAAGAGGTTCGGTGGTGTAGATCGCCCCGTGGATTCGGTCATTGAGCTGGAAACAGGAAGTGGGAAAGTACAAGCGCTGATAGTAGCGTCATATGCAGGGCCAGCAGACAAAGAAGAATGCGTCGGTGCTTTGCGGGGAAAGCCTTGATCTCCTCCGCGTTAACGAGTCCTCGCCATATGAAAAGTTTGGGGATTGCCAATACTACCGATATGGAACCAGTGCGTATTAATTTTCCTGGCAGGCCGGCGTGCTTGTAGATGTTTCTGTTATCTATGATGTATTTGCAGTTTGGTAAGGATGACTCAAAAATCTCTGTGTATTTATGAGCAGCGTAGCACTGGGCTATGAATGTGAGTGCCATGGGGGTAATTATTAAAAATCCTACTATTCCCGGATCCATGGCGGCGTTCACTTCAGGCTTTCTCGATATAGAAAATCACCGAAGGATTTGCCCTTTTCTCCGCCGTACTCACCTGCATATTTTCCTCCTATGGCACCTCCAACAACCGCACAAGCAAGTGCACCTGTCCCGGCACTGGCAATGCCCAGAGCTGCGCACACCGCAGGGCCAATATATGCACCAGCATAACCTCCAGCGCTAGCGCCTACTAAACCACCAACCAAAGATGTAGTCTCGACGAACTGCGCTCTGCTGCATTCGTCCTCTCTCCCCAAGGTACAGGCCTTCTGAATCTCGAGCCCCGTAGCTCCCACCCCGAGTGCTACGCCGATATAGCTGCCATTCTTGATCAAGCGTGCAGCTTTGCCCACCCCGGCAACCTTATCCGCATACCCCGCAATTTCCCCTGAATTCAAATAGCTTTTAGTGGAAATACCAAGCGTTCTCTTGATTGATCCTTTGTTTCGCAAGCCGGCACCAAACGCTGCCATTTTACTCAACTGCTCGTCCAGCCTGGCGAACAGCGCCGCGCGCCTGGCATAAAACTGATCGCGAGCCTTGAGCGTCCCTGAACTCATATGCTCCTGATACAGCTTTTCAATTTCCAGCAACGTGCCCTGAATCGTCTTCAGGTGCCTGCTCCAGCCATCGCTGACCACGCCTGCGCCTGTAGCGGCATGGGTAAGCAGACTTTTGAGCAACTCGAAATTCTCCAGAAAGAACTCGTCGGCACCTTGCCCGCTACGCATCAACCCCATGTGTACTACGCCAGCCTTTGCCATCAGGTACGCCTCCTGGCTGGTGCATGAGGGCGTGGACCAGTCGCCGATAATGACCAGTTCGCCGCTTCTGACCACGCTGTTGTAAATGTGTGAATTCAGGACGTCGAACTTGCTGGCCGAATGCCCACTGAGCGCAAGGCCGGCCTTGAGTGTGTGGTAGTTCTGCATGTTGGGGTTGATGAACGCGCGGGCTTTGGTCATGGCGTTATCCTCACGCGTACTTCTTGTTGCTGATCCGGTCCCAGCCGCCAGCGATGTTACCGCCGCCAGAGCCGTCGATGCGTTTCTGCTGGGTATAGGTGGTCTTGATTCGGCCGTAATCGAGTTGCACTACCTCGATCGGCACACCATCGGCAGCGCTCTGTGTGTAGTCGGCAATGATCACTTCTTCGAGAATGACCTCGTAATACTTGAGCTTGTCGCCGCCTGCGCGGCACAACGCGAGTTTCACTTCTTTCAGATGCAGGCCGGCACAACTGGCTTCCATCAGTTTGCAACTGGCACTGTCGAGAAACTTGGTGAATCTGAAGTTGCTGACGGCGGTGCGGCCTGAGGTGGCGCCACCGGCAGAGCTTGCAGTGGCTGAGGTGCTTTGGCTGACGCCAAACTCGTAGCCGGTAACCTCAATCCATTTATTATATTTTTCATCCAGGGCCTCACCTGGTATTTCGTCGATTTTTATATACGCATCAAATGCCATGCTTACCTCTCCTTGGCAATCTATTCAGGGTGTAAAATGCTGACGGGTAACTTGGTCCGGTCAGTGATTGGCAAGGCTAGGCACCGATATCTGGGAAGGCAATAGAAAGGGCAGTATTTGGGAAATGGACTACAAGATTGTGGATAACTCCGCTGTGAATATTGTCGAAAGATTTCATTGAAAGGTGTTTTTGTAGGAAATATTACGTGCCAGCAGTGCAATCGCTTGGGGCGAGCAGACTGGTGAGGGAGGGGGACTCACGAGAAATTGGTTTAACCTGCGCTGGCCTCTTCGCGGGCAAGCCCGCTCCCACAGGTTTCGTGCTTGCCTCGGCCGTGGACCGGGGCTCCCCGGGGCCGGGTCGGCCCGGCCTATCACGACAATAGCGAACGGTGGTTGTTCTAAAACCTGCGAAAGAGGACAATTATCGGCTTCCCGTCACAACCAGCGACCTTGCATGGCCTTTCTTGCACTTGGTATCAACCATAAGACTGCCTCGGTAGACGTACGCGAGCGCGTGGCGTTTACCCCAGAGCAGCTGGTCGACGCCCTGCAGCAGCTCTGCCGACTGACCGCCAGCCGTGAGGCGGCGATCCTGTCGACCTGCAACCGTAGCGAGCTTTACATAGAGCAGGACCACCTGTCCGCCGACGCCGTGCTGCAATGGCTGGCCGAATATCACCGGCTGAGCCTGGATGAGTTGCGCGCCAGCGCCTACATCCACGAAGAGCACGATGCGGTGAAGCACATGATGCGGGTAGCCTCCGGGCTCGACTCGCTGGTGCTCGGCGAACCGCAGATCCTCGGCCAGATGAAGTCCGCCTACGCGGTGGCGCGTGAGGCCGGTACCATCGGCCCGCTGCTGGGGCGCCTGTTCCAGGCCACCTTCAGTGCTGCCAAGCAGGTGCGTACCGACACCGCGATCGGCGAAAACCCGGTGTCCGTGGCATTCGCCGCAGTCAGCCTGGCCAAGCAGATCTTCACCGACCTGGGCCGCAGCCAGGCCCTGCTGATCGGTGCCGGTGAAACCATCACTCTGGTCGCCCGCCACCTGCATGAGCAAGGCGTGCGCCGCATCGTCGTGGCCAACCGCACCCTGGAACGGGCGAGCATTCTTGCCGAGCAGTTTGGTGCCCATGCCGTGCTGCTGGCCGACATTCCGCAGGAACTGGCCAACAGCGATATCGTCATCAGTTCCACCGCCAGCCAGCTGCCGATCCTTGGCAAGGGCGCGGTGGAAAGCGCGCTGAAGCAGCGCCGGCACAAACCGATCTTCATGGTCGACATCGCCGTGCCGCGCGACATCGAGCCGCAAGTTGGCGAACTCGACGACGTCTACCTGTACACCGTCGATGACCTGCACGAAGTGGTCGCGGAAAACCTCAAGAGCCGCCAGGGCGCGGCCCAGGCCGCCGAGGATCTGGTTTCGGTGGGCGCCGAAGACTTCATGCTGCGCCTGCGCGAACTGGCCGCTGTCGATGTGTTGCGCGCTTACCGCCAGCGAAGCGAGCGCCTGCGTGACGAAGAACTGCAAAAGGCCCAGCGTCTGCTGGCCAATGGCGGCAACCCCGAGGATGTACTGGCGCAACTGGCCCGGGGGCTGACCAACAAACTCCTGCATGCGCCCAGCGTGCAGCTGAAAAAGCTCTCGGCCGAGGGCCGCCTCGATGCGCTGGCCATGGCCCAGGAACTCTTTGCCCTCAATGAGGGCTCGACGGACAAATCCCCGCAATGAAAGCGTCGCTGCTGAACAAACTGGAGATTCTCCAGGACCGCTTCGAGGAACTCACCGCGCTGCTTGGTGACGCCGAAGTCATATCCGACCAGACCCGCTTCCGCGCCTATTCTCGCGAATATGCCGAAGTCGAGCCGGTGTACGCCGCCTATAAAGAATGGCGCAAGGTGCAGGACGACCTCGAAGGCGCCCAGGCGCTGCTCAAGGACGCCGACCCCGACCTGCGTGAGATGGCCGTGGAGGAAGTGCGCGAAGCCAAGGAACAGCTGGTCGAGCTGGAGTCCAACCTTCAGCGCATGCTGCTGCCCAAGGACCCGAACGATGGCCGCAACGTGTTCCTCGAGATCCGCGCCGGCACTGGCGGCGACGAGGCGGCGATCTTCTCTGGCGACCTGTTCCGCATGTACTCGCGCTATGCCGAAAAGCGTGGCTGGCGCCTGGAGATCCTGTCCGAGAACGAGGGCGAGCACGGCGGCTACAAAGAGATCATTGCCCGAGTCGAAGGCGACAATGTGTACGGCAAGCTCAAGTTCGAGTCCGGCGCGCACCGTGTTCAACGGGTGCCGGAAACCGAATCCCAGGGCCGTATCCACACCTCGGCCTGCACCGTGGCCGTGCTGCCCGAGCCCGACGAGCAAGCGGCCATCGAGATCAACCCGGCAGACCTGCGCGTCGATACCTACCGCGCCTCGGGCGCCGGCGGCCAGCACGTGAACAAGACCGACTCGGCGATCCGCATCACCCACTTGCCCACCGGCATCGTGGTCGAGTGCCAGGAAGAGCGTTCGCAGCACAAGAACCGCGCCCGCGCCATGTCCTGGTTGTCGGCCAAGCTCAACGACATGCAGACCAGCGCCGCGCAGAACGCCATCGCCAGTGAGCGCAAGCTGCTGGTCGGCTCCGGTGACCGCTCCGAACGCATTCGTACCTACAATTATCCACAGGGGCGGGTGACCGACCACCGCATCAACCTGACCCTGTACTCCCTCGACGACATCCTCGCCGGTGGCGTGGAGGCCGTGATCGAACCGTTGCTGGCCGAATACCAGGCCGACCAACTGGCTGCCCTGGGGGACTGATGACCATCATTGCCAGCCTCTTGCGCAACGCGCAGCTACCCGATTCGCCCAGCGAGCGCCTGGACGCCGAACTGCTGCTGGCTGCCGCCATCGGCAAGTCGCGCAGCTTCCTGCACACCTGGCCCGAGCGCATTGTCAGCAGCGAGGATGCCGAAACCTACGCCGGCTACCTGCAGCGTCGCCGTGGCGGTGAACCGGTGGCCTACATTCTGGGGCAGCAGGGCTTCTGGAAGCTCGACCTGGAAGTGGCGCCTCATACGCTTATCCCGCGCCCGGATACCGAGTTGCTGGTCGAAACGGCCCTGCAGTTGCAGCCCGCATCGCCCGCCAAGGTCCTCGACCTGGGTACTGGTACCGGCGCCATTGCCCTGGCCCTGGCCAGCGATTGCCCGGCCTGGCAAGTGACGGCCGTGGACCGCGTCGAGGAAGCCGTGGCCCTGGCCGAGCGCAATCGCCAGCGCCTGGGCCTGGATAACGTTCAGGTGCTTGCCAGCCACTGGTTTGACAGCCTGGCCGGGCAGCGCTTCGACCTGATTCTCAGCAACCCGCCGTACATCCGCGCCGAAGACCCGCACCTGGTCGAAGGTGACGTGCGTTTCGAGCCCAGCAGCGCGCTGGTGGCCGGTACCGATGGCCTGGATGACCTGCGGGTGATCGTCGCCCAGGCGCCGCAGCATCTGCTGCCGGGGGGCTGGTTGCTGCTCGAACACGGTTACGATCAGGCCGCCGATGTGCGTGCCCTGCTGAGCGCACAAGGCTTCACCGAGGTGGCCAGCCGCAAGGACCTGGGTGGCCATGAGCGTATTTCACTGGGGCGCCTGCCATGCTGACCGATCAGGAACTGTTGCGTTACAGCCGGCAGATCCTGCTGGCCCAGGTGGACATCGACGGCCAGCTGCGGCTCAAGCACAGCAAGGCATTGATCGTCGGCCTTGGTGGCCTTGGCTCGCCGGTGGCGTTGTACCTGGCGGCCGCTGGTGTGGGGGAACTGCACCTGGCCGACTTCGACACCGTCGACCTGACCAACCTGCAACGCCAGGTCATCCACGACAGCGACAGCGTCGGCATGAGCAAGGTCGATTCGGCGCTGCAGCGGCTGCAGGCGATCAACCCTGAGATCACCCTGGTCGCCCACCGCCACGCACTGGATGAAGACTCCCTGGCCGCCGCCGTGGCAGCGGTCGACCTGGTGCTGGACTGCTCCGACAACTTCGGTACGCGCGAGGCGGTCAATGCGGCCTGCTTCGCGGCTGGCAAACCGCTGGTGAGCGGCGCGGCAATTCGCCTGGAAGGCCAGCTGTCGGTATTCGACCCGCGCCGTGACAACAGCCCTTGCTACCACTGCCTGTACGGCCACGGCAGCGAAGACGAACTGACCTGCAGCGAAGCCGGCGTGATCGGCCCGCTGGTAGGCCTGGTTGGCAGCTTGCAGGCACTGGAGGCGATGAAGCTGCTGGCAGGCTTTGGCGAGCCACTGGTTGGCCGCCTGCTGTTGATCGATGCCCTTGGCACGCGCCTGCGTGAGCTGCGGGTCAAGCGTGACCCGGCCTGCGCCGTGTGCGGCAAGCGCGATGGCTGAGCGCTGGGCGCCGGTCGGCGTGATGGACTCGGGGGTCGGCGGCTTGTCGGTGCTCGCCGAGATCCAGCGCCTGCTGCCCAACGAGTCGCTGCTTTACGTGGCCGATTGTGGCCATGTGCCCTATGGCGAGAAGTCCCCAGACTACATCCGCCAGCGCTGCCGGCGCATAGCCGAGTTCTTCCAGGCACAAGGTGCCAAGGCGATGGTCCTGGCCTGCAACACCGCGACCGTGGCTGCAGTCGCCGACCTGCGCGAGTTGTACCCCGACTGGCCACTGGTTGGCATGGAGCCGGCAGTCAAGCCTGCTGCTGCTGCCACCCGCTCGGGCGTTGTAGGTGTGCTGGCCACCACGGGCACCTTGCAGAGCGCCAAGTTTGCCGCCTTGCTCGACCGCTTCGCCAATGATGTGCAAGTGGTCACCCAGCCCTGCCCGGGGCTGGTCGAGCTGATCGAAACCGGTGACCTTGGGAGCCCGCAGTTGCGCCAGTTACTGCTGGGTTATGTGCAGCCGCTGCTGGCCGCCGGCTGCGACACGCTGATCCTCGGTTGCACCCATTACCCCTTCCTGCGCCCACTGCTGGCCGAGATGGTGCCCGCCAAGGTGGCCATCATCGATACCGGTGCAGCCGTGGCGCGCCAGTTGCAACGCCTGCTGGCTGCGCGCGAGCTGCTGGCCGACGGGCCGGCTCGCGAAGCAAGCTTCTGGAGCAGCGGCGACCCGCTGGCGTTGAAGCAAATCCTGCCTGTGCTGTGGCAAAGCTCTGACAGTGTGCAACCTTTCGCGTTGTGAAAAAAACGTGAATAGAAGCTGAACTATCTTGCTGCTGCCGATTTCTACCGCATGCCTGATGGCACGTGAGTACTAACAACAGTATGGAAAGAAGGATGTTTCTCATGAAGAAACTGCTCGGTTTGGCGGCGGCTGCCGCAGTTACTCTGGGGCAAGTGATGGCTGCGCAAGCGGCCGATGTTTCTTTTTCGGTAGGCCAGACCGGCGACTCCACCATGGTCTATCGGCTGGGGCTTCAGTCGAACTGGGATTCGAGCTGGTGGCAGAGTAGTGTTGGCCGGCTGACCGGATACTGGGACGGGGCCTATACCTACTGGGATGGCGACGAGACAGCGAGCAATCACAGCCTGTCTTTTGCACCCGTGTTCGTCTATGAATTTTCTGGCCAGTCGGTGAAACCGTATATCGAGGCGGGCATTGGCGTGGCGGCATTTTCCAGTACCGAACTTGAAAGCAATGAGCTGGGCTCATCGTTCCAGTTCGAGGACCGAATTGGTTTCGGCTTGCGTTTTGCCGGGGGGCATGAAGTCGGCGTGAGAGCGATCCACTACTCCAATGCAGGCATCAAAGAACCCAACGATGGTGTCGAGAGCTACAGCCTGCATTACCGCATGGCGCTCTGAATATCCAGGCCATGCCCTGTCACAGGGCATGGCCTGACTGTCATTTAGCGCGGCAGGGGCCACAAACTGCTGATATCCAGCACCTCCAGCACCAACTCTGGTTCGCGCAACGCCAGTCGCTCCAGCAGTTCATCTGCCGCGCTTTGCGGCGTCCAGGCATCGGGAACGGCATGTACGGAAGTCACCGGCGTCTTCAGCGAATGCGGCGCCACCACGGTCAGGTCAATCCCCTGGTCTTTCAGTACCTTGCGCTGCTCGCGCAACCACTGCGGCACAGTGTTCCAACCTGCCGACACGTGCGTCGGTGAGTAAAGCTGTAAGGCCGAATAACGGTTGAGGATCGCCATGACCTGCGGCTCATGCCCCTGCGCCAGCAACGGTTGAGCATTGGCCAGGCAGTGCTCGGCGGCCAGTTGGTTGCCATGGACGATGGCCTCGAACAACTCGCTGTCCGCGACACCATCGGCCAGGTAGTCACTGGTCCCGGCGTTGATGATCAACACGTCCAGCGAGCACCAGGCATGGCATATCTGCTCTGCCGCGCTGGTGGCTTTTCCTTTTTCATTCAATTGCCAAGGCAGGCTCAACAGCCGACTACCATGGCGCACTGCCAATGCTTCGAACGCCTCGCTTTCCCTGCCACTTGCTGCAACCCGATGTCCTTGATTGAGCAAGCGCTCCACCAGGGCCAAACCCAGTCCATTGCTGGCCCCCGTAACCCAGAAACGACGCGAGTGATTCAAGCTACTGCCCTCTAAGCCTATCGGCGTGGAAGGCTCTTGAATGCCTCCAGCGCACGGTGGCGACTGCTGGTGAGATCGACAATTGGACTGTGATACTGATTATCGGCAAAGAGATTAGTGTGCTTTAACGGTTGATGGATAGATTTTTCATCCAGACCCCGTAACTCCGGCAGCCAGTGGCGAATAAACCGGCCCTCGGGGTCGAAACGCTGCGACTGCGAAACCGGGTTGAAGATACGGAAATAGGGTACTGCGTCGGTGCCCGTCGAGGCGCTCCACTGCCAGCCACCGTTGTTGGCCGCCAAGTCGCCGTCTATCAGGTGACGCATGAAATGGCGTTCGCCCAGCCGCCAGTCGATCAGCAGGTTCTTGCTGAGGAACATGGCGACGATCATGCGCAGCCGGTTGTGCATCCAGCCGGTGTGCAGCAGTTGGCGCATGGCCGCATCGATGATCGGGAAGCCAGTGCGGCCCTCCTGCCAGGCCTTGAAGTCGTCTGGCGCATTGCGCCACGGCAGAGCTTCGGTCTGTGCGCGGAAAGCCCGATGTCGGGAGACCTGTGGATAACCCGTCAGGATGTGTTTGTAGAATTCACGCCACAGCAGTTCGTTGATCCACGTCTGAATGCCGCTGCTGCCGCTGTCGAACTCACCGCGGTTGCGGGCGAGGGCAGCATGCAGGCATTGCCGGGGCGAGATCACGCCTGCGGCCAGGTAGGCAGATAGCTGGCTGGTGCCGGGCTTGGCCGGGAGGTCGCGCAGGTGCTCGTAGTCCTCGACCGTTTCATCGAGAAAACGGCCCAGCCGCACCTGTGCTTCGCGTTCACCGGCCGGCCAGTGATCGCTCAGGGCGCGGGCAGGCTTGTCGAAGCCATCGATATGCTGCGGGATCGGGTCGCTGGTGATATCCAGTGGCTGCTGGGGTTTCACGCGCCTGGCCAGTGACGGCAGGCTGCGGTGCAGGTGTTCAAGGCAGACTCTCTTGAACTGGCTGAAAACCTGGAAGTAGTCGCCGCTGCGGGTCAAGATGGTGCCCGGGCGGAAGAACAACTGGTCAAGGTAGCTGTGGGCGCGGACACCGGAGTCTTCCAGCAGCTTGCGCGTGGCGGCATCGCGACGCTCTTCGTTGATACCGTATTCGTCGTTCCAGTGCACCGCGTCGATGTTGTGCTGGCGGCAGACTTCGAGCAGGGTGGCCGGTGCCTGGTCCCAGGTATCGATCTTGCGCACCAGCAGCGGGATGTTCAGCGTGTCCAGCGACTGGCGCAGCTGGCGCAGGTTGCGTAACCAGAAATCGACCTTGCAGGCGGCGTCGTCGTGGGCCTGCCATTGGCCGGGGCTGGCCAGCCACAAGGCCACAGTCGGGCCGCGTTCGCAGGCGACGCTGAGGGCGGAGTTGTCATCAATGCGCAGGTCGCTGCGCAGCCAGATCAGTTGCATGGGGTACTCGTCTATACAGGCCGGCGGTCATTGCCTTGCAGCACACGCAATGCCGCCTGCGGGGTATCGAACAGGAAAAGGTCGGATAGGTCCAAAGCGTGCAGCTGCGCCTGGTGCAGGGCGATGGTGGCGCCGCCCAGCAGCTTGGTCCCGGCAATACCCTGCAAGGTACGCTGCAAGGCACTGGCATCGATACGTGGTCCAAGGTGCAGCAGCACGGCCCGCGGTTGCAGGGCGGTCACGGCACGTTGCAGCTGCGCGCTGGCCACCGGTTGCTCAAGAACCTCGACTGGGATGCCGTTGCTGCTCAGCAGCCAGGCGCACAGCCACAGGCTTGGGTCGAACGGGCGCTCACTGTCTTCGCACAGCAGCACGGCCGGCCCTTGTAACGATTGATTGTCGTGATACACCCTGGCCCCGAGCTTGCTGCGCAGCCAGGTGTGGAAAAACACTTGCTCAAGGCGTGCGTTGAAGTGGTTGCGCCAGCGCGCGGCGAGGGATTGCAGCAAGGGCAGCAGCAGTTGTTCACACAAGGTGACGGCGGGGTACAAGGCCATGACCTGGTTAAGCTGCTGGTCGAGGGCGCGCTGGGAAAGGTTGGCGATGGCCTCTATCAGCTGCTGTTGACGCGGTTGCCAGTCGCCCATCGGTGCCCGCTCTGGCGGCTGGTCGAGCAGTTCGCGAACCTGGCCGACTGAAGCGCCGCGTTCAAGCCAGGCAAGAATCGCCTGCACGCGCACGAGCTGGTCTTGCCCGTACAGGCGGTGCCCTTTGGCGGTACGTTGTGGTTTAAGCAGGCCATACCGCCGCTCCCAGGCACGCAAGGTGACAGGGTTTACCCCAGTGCGCCGGGCCAGTTCGCCGATCGGCAGGAGTGCTTCAGACAGCATTGCGCAAGCCTAGGCTGGCAGGGTGCGGTTGCAGGTAGGTCTGTTGCTGCAGGTAAGGATCCGGATGCTTGCGCAGGTGATGCTTGAGCAAGGTCAGCGGCACCACCAGCGGTACCTCGCCTTGCTGGTACTGTCCAATGATGTGCTGCAGTTCGGCCTTGTCCTGCTGTGTCAGCGAGTCTTTGAAGTAGCCGCTCAGGTGCTGCAGCACATTGCAGTGGGTGCCACGGCTGGCGCAGCGGCGCAGGGCCTGCATCAGCTGGGTGAAATAGCGTGGCCCGATCTGTTCGGGGTCATCTTCGCGGCTCATGCTGCCCAGCAGGCGGCCGAGCTGGCGATAGGCCTGGGGGTTGTTGGCCATCAGCAGGTACTTGTAGCGTGAATGGAAGTGTACCAGCGCGCCTCGGCTCAAACCTTGCACCAGCAATTGCTGCCAGTCGGCGTACGCATAGACGCGGCTGATGAAGTTCTCGCGCAGCACCGGGTCATGCAGGCGACCTTCCTCCTCCACCGGCAGATCCGGGCGACGGGCACAGAAGGCTGCGGCATACGCCCCCGTGCCGCCTTGCGGCGCGGGGTGGCCGTTGTCCTGATAGACCTTGACCCGTTCCAGGCCGCAGGAGGGGGACTTCTGCATGAAGATGTAGCCACAGATGTCATCGAGCTCATCGGCCATCTGTTCGGCGTAGTTGCGCAGGGGGCCGGTCAGGTCCGTGCCCGGGTTGCGCGTGCCAACCACGGTTGGCCGCTCGGGGTCGCCGACCAGGCGAATAGGCTCGCGTGGTATACCCAGACCAATTGCGACCTCGGGGCACACTGGCAGCCATTCGAAGTGCGCTTGCAGCTGCTCACGGCACAGATCGGAAGCTTTGTGCCCGCCGTTGTAGCGCACATTGTGGCCGGTCAGGCAGGCGCTGATAGCGATACGGGGCTTATGCGCGGGGGCGGTTTCGTGCATGGCTGTCTCCGGAAAACTTGTACATGGAAGAAAGCGCGTACAAGTTTATTCCAGCACAGCCAGAAAGTTATGCAACTAGTATTTCTGTATAGCGTTGCCAACCGATGTTATTCGAGATGTTCCAGCAGCCGTCGCGCAGCTTCCTGGCCGCTGAGCCAGGCACCTTCGACGCGGCCTGACAGGCACCAGTCGCCGCAGGCATACAGCCCTTGGTCTGCATCGGCCAGTGCGCCCCATTCGTGATTGCCGGCCGGCCTTGCGTACAGCCAGCGATGGGCCAGGGCGAAACTGGGTGCCGGAACGACACAGCCGACCAGCTCGGCGAATTCCCCCCACAGTTGTTCGATGACTTCTTCCTTGGCCAGGTCGATGTGCTGCTTGCTCCAGTCGGACGTGGCGTGCAGCACCCAGGTGTCGAGGTGCTCTTCACGGCCGGGCTTGCTGCGGTTGCGGGCCAGCCAGTCGAGCGCGCTGTCCTGCACGAAGCAGCCTTGCATCGGCGTATCCAGCGCTGTCTGGAATGCCAGGGCGACTGCCCAGGTAGGCTCCATCTGCACACCGGCCGCCACTGCCGCGAGCTTGGGCGTGGCCGCCAGCAGCTGGGTGGCCTGGGGCGCGGGCACGGCGATCACCACGCGGCTGAATGGGCCATGGCTGCACCCTTCAGTGTCTTGCAGGTGCCAGAATTGCTTGCCGCGGAACACCTCGGCGATACGGCAGCCAAAGTTGACCGTGACGTCCTTGAGCAGGCCGCGGGTGATGGCGCTCATGCGAGGCACGCCAACCCAGCGCGTCTGTTCATCGGGGGAGGGGGTGAGTTCGCCATCGCGGTAGTTGTACAGCTGCGGCTTCCATTGCTCGGCCCAGCCAGCGGCTACCCACTGCTGCACCTGCTCGACGAAGCGTCGGTCACGGGCGGTGAAGTACTGCGCGCCAAGGTCGAGCGCGCCGGCTTCGCTGCGCTTGCTGGCCATGCGCCCGCCACTGCCGTGGCCTTTGTCGAACAAGTGAACGGACTGCCCGGCCTTTTGCAGGGCCTGGGCGGCGGAAAGGCCGGCGATACCGGCACCGATGATGGCAATAGGTACTGTCATGATGGCCTCTTCGAACCTTGCTGTAGGCAGACTACGCTGTCTGGCAAACCTGTACAATGCAAAAACTTTGTATAAGGTTATTCCGCTTCATAGCCATGTTGGCCTATGTTTATCCGAGAGCGATGGGTCTGGAAAAGTGCCTTGTTCTTAAAAATAGACCATGGCCGCACGCTGCGAGGACACAGCCATGCATATATTGCTGACAGGTGGTACCGGGTTGATCGGCCAGCACCTTTGCCAATACTGGCTCGGCAAGGGCCATCGCCTCACCGTGTGGAGCCGGCGCCCTGACCAGGTGCCGCGATTGTGTGGCAGCGGGGTGCGTGGCATAGGCCGGCTGGAGGATCTGGGCGCCGATGAGCAGGTGGATGCGGTGGTCAATCTGGCAGGTGCGCCGATCGCCGATCGGCCGTGGTCGGGCTCGCGGCGCAATCTGTTATGGGCCAGTCGTATCACCCTTACCGAACAGCTGCTGGCCTGGCTGGGCAGCCGTGAACAGCGCCCCGAGGTGCTGATTTCCGGTTCCGCCGTGGGCTGGTATGGCGATGGCGGCGAGCGGGAATTGACCGAGGCCTCGCCGCCGGTTCGCGAAGACTTCGCCAGCCAGTTGTGCATCGCCTGGGAAGAAACCGCCCAGCGCGCACAACAGCTTGGCATTCGCGTGGTGCTGGTGCGCACCGGGCTCGTGCTGGCCAGTGACGGCGGCTTTTTGTCGCGCCTGCGCCTGCCGTTCAAGCTGGGGCTTGGCGGGCCGTTGGGTGATGGCCGGCAGTGGATGCCGTGGGTGCATATCGACGACCAGATCGCTCTGATAGATTTCCTCTTGCAGCACAAGGATGCCAGCGGTCCTTATAATGCCTGCGCGCCAGAACCGGTACGCAACCGCGATTTCGCCAAGGCGCTGGGGCGTGCGCTGCATCGGCCAGCGTTCATGCCGATGCCCGGCTTGCTGCTCAAGGCTGGCCTGGGCGAGCTGTCGACCTTGCTGCTTGGCGGCCAGCGGGCGCGCCCGGTGCGTTTGCTGGCGGCAGGCTTCACCTTCCGCTTCAACGATCTGCAATCGGCGCTGGGCAACTTGTCCAGCCGCCTCTGACATAGGACGCTGCATGACCGATCACGCTCTGTTGCTGGTCAACCTGGGCTCCCCGGCCTCCACCTCGGTGGCCGATGTGCGCCGCTACCTCAACCAGTTCCTCATGGACCCCTACGTGATCGACCTGCCCTGGCCGGTGCGTCGGCTGCTGGTGTCGCTGATCCTGGTCAAGCGCCCGGAGCAGTCGGCGCATGCGTATGCTTCGATCTGGTGGGATGAAGGCTCGCCGCTGGTAGTGCTGACCCGCCGCCTGCAGGCGGCGATGGTCGAGCACTGGCCGCACGGGCCGGTGGAAGTTGCCATGCGCTACGGTGAGCCGGCGCTGCCCGAGGTGCTGGCGCGCCTGGCGGCACAAGGTGTGCGCAAGGTGACCCTGGCGCCACTTTATCCACAGTTTGCCGACAGCACGGTGACCACCGTGGTGGCGCTGGCGCAGCAGAGCGTTGCCGAGCGCCACTTGCCGCTGCAACTGCGGGTGCTGCAACCGTTCTACGACCACCCAGCGTACGTCGAAGCCCTGGTGGCCAGTGCCAGGCCCTATCTGCAGCAGGATTACGACCACCTGCTGCTGAGCTTCCATGGCTTGCCAGAGCGCCATCTGAAGAAGCTCGACCCCACCGGCAAGCATGATTTCCAGGCGGCAGACTGCTGCAAGGACGCCAGCGCCGAGATGCGAGCGGTGTGCTACCGCGGGCAGTGTCTGGCGACGGCCAAGGCCTTTGCGACGAAGATGGGCATCCCCGATGGCAAATGGTCGGTGTCGTTCCAGTCGCGGTTGGGGCGGGCCAAATGGATCGAGCCTTACACCGAGACGCGCCTGGATGAGCTGGCCAAGGCCGGCGTGAAGAAGTTGCTGGTGATGTGCCCGGCGTTCGTTGCCGACTGCATCGAGACGCTGGAAGAGATTGGCATGCGTGGCAGCGAGCAGTTTATCGAGGCGGGCGGCAAGGAGTTGGTGCTGGTGCCGTGCCTGAATGACCACCCGGAGTGGGTGAAGGTGTTGGCGGGGATGTGCGAGAAGGTCTGATTTTTAGTTAATCAGTACCGGCCTCTTCGCGGGTAAACCCGCTCCCACAGATAGGTCACATGCCTTGGGGCAGTGGGGAATCTGTGGGAGCGGGTTTACCCGCGAAGGGGCCGGATCAGGCCAATGCCGGGTCAGTGCTGCTGATCATCCAGCTTCTTGTGCTTCCAGGCATCATTGCCGGGCAGGATCAGGTTCAGCGCGATCGCCACGATGGCGCACAGGGCAATACCCTTCAGGCCCCAGTCGTCCGGGCCGTCGCCACTGCCGACCAACACGCCGCCGATACCAAACACCAGGGTGACAGAAACGATCACCAGGTTGCGCGCTTCGGCCAGGTCGACCTTGTGGCGGATCATGGTATTCATGCCCACCGCCGCGATCGAACCGAACAGCAGGCACAGAATGCCCCCCATCACCGGTACCGGGATGCTCTGCAGCAGCGCGCCGAACTTGCCGATGAAGGCCAGGGTGATGGCGAATACCGCCGCCCAGGTCATGATCTTCGGGTTGTAGTTCTTGGTCAGCATCACCGCGCCGGTCACTTCGGCGTAAGTGGTGTTTGGCGGGCCACCGAACAGGCCAGCTGCGGTGGTGGCCAGGCCGTCACCCAGCAGGGTACGGTGCAGGCCGGGCTTCTTCAGGTAGTCGCGACCGGTTACGCTGCCGACTGCAATCACCCCGCCAATGTGCTCGATCGCCGGCGCCAGGGCGACCGGAACGATGAACAGGATGGCCTGCCAGTTGAAGGCTGGTGCGGTGAAGTTGGGGATTTCCAGCCACGGTGCGGCGGCGATCTTGACGGTGTCGACCACGCCAAAGGCGAACGACAGGGCAAAGCCCACCAGCACGCCGGCAATGATCGGTACCAGGCGGAAGATGCCCTTGCCGAACACGGCCACGATCAGTGTGGTCAACAGCGCTGGCATGGAGATCAGCATTGCCGTCTTGTACGGCAGCAGCACACTGCCGTCACCGGCCTTGCCCATCGCCATGTTGGCAGCGATCGGCGCCATGGCCAGGCCGATGGAAATGATCACCGGGCCGATCACCACGGGTGGCAGCATGCGGTCGATGAAGCCGGTGCCCTTGATCTTCACCATCAGGCCCATGAAGGTGTACACGAAACCTGCAGCCATCACGCCGCCCATGGTCTCGGCCAGGCCGAACTGGCCCTTGGCGAGGATGATCGGGGTGATGAAGGCAAAGCTCGAAGCCAGGAATACCGGTACCTGACGGCCGGTGACCAGCTGGAACAGCAGGGTGCCGATACCGGCGGTGAACAGGGCCACGTTCGGGTCGAGGCCGGTGATCAGCGGCATCAGCACCAGCGCGCCGAATGCCACGAAGAGCATCTGCGCGCCCGAGACGACCTGGCGCCAGAGCGGGTCGTTGAAGCCGTCCTGCATGGTCAGGCGTCCTTCTGCTTGGTGCCGAAGATCTTGTCACCGGCATCGCCCAGGCCTGGGACGATGTAACCATGCTCGTTCAGGCGCTGGTCGATCGAGGCGGTGTAGATCTGTACATCCGGGTGGGCTTTTTCCACCACGTCGATGCCTTCTGGCGCGGCGACCAGCACCATGGCGCGGATCTCCTTGCAACCGGCCTTCTTCAGCAGGTCGATGGTGGCGACCATCGAGCCGCCGGTGGCGAGCATCGGGTCGATGATCAGGGCCAGGCGCTGGTTGATGTCCGGCGCGAGCTTTTCCAGGTAGGTGTGCGCTTCGAGGGTCTCCTCGTTGCGGGCAACACCGACGGCGCTGACCTTGGCGCCCGGGATCAGGCTGAGCACGCCATCGAGCATGCCGATGCCGGCGCGCAGGATCGGTACCACGGTGATCTTCTTGCCGGCGATCTTTTCAACTTGCACCTTGCCGCACCAGCCGTCGATCTCGTAGGTTTCGAGGGGCAGGTCCTGGGTAGCTTCGTAGGTCAGTAGCGCGCCGACTTCCTGGGCGAGTTCGCGAAAATTCTTGGTGCTGATATCGGCACGGCGCATGAGGCCGAGCTTGTGGCGGATCAGCGGATGGCGGATCTCACGAGTAGGCATGGGGGGCTCCGAAAGGCGGGCAAAAAAACCGCGCTAGATTAATCTATTCAGCCATTGCTGTCGTGTAGTCCTTTTGCACGTTAGTCCATAAATGCTTGATCTGTGACGAGCGGATGCGTACCTTTGCCCGCTTTTCCAAAATGCCCCCCCTGGAGAGCGCCATGTCCGCCGATCTCGAGCACATCCGTCACGTCATGCGCGAGGCAGACTGCCTTTACAACGAAGCTGAAGTCGAAGCGGCCATCGCCAAGGTCGGCGAGCAGATCTGCAAGGATCTGCACGATACCAACCCCGTGGTGTTCTGCGTGATGAACGGCGGCCTGATCTTCGCCGGCAAACTGCTGACCCACCTGCAGTTCCCGCTGGAGGTCTCGTACATCCATGCAACCCGTTACCGCAACCAGACCAGTGGTGGCGAGTTGTTCTGGAAGGCCAAGCCGGAAGTGTCGTTCATCGACCGTGACGTGCTGATCGTCGATGACATCCTGGACGAGGGCCACACCCTTAGCGCCATCATCGAGTTCTGCAAGCATGCCGGTGCGCGCGCGGTACACACCGCCGTACTGATCGACAAAGACCACGACCGCAAGGCCAGCCCGGGCCTGAAGGCCAGCTATGCCGGCCTGCCATGCATCGATCGCTATATCTTCGGTTACGGAATGGACTATAAAGGCTACTGGCGTAACGCTAACGGCATTTTCGCGGTCAAGGGACTGTAAGGATAGTAACCATGAGTCAGCCTGCATTTATCGATCAAGCATTGTTTACCGGGCTGGCGCAAAAAGCCGCCGATGCTCCACGTCTGCGGCACCATCACAACTTCCATGAGATGGAAGACCCTTGCCATCGCCTGGCGATCGGCCTGCAGCCATCGACCTACATCGCCCCGCACCGGCACCTGAGTGACGACAAGGCCGAAACCTTACTCGCGCTCAAAGGCCGCATCGGCCTCTTGCTGTTCGATGAGCAGGGCGCGCTGGTCAGTACACGCATTCTTGAAGCCGGAGGCGAGTGCATGGGTGTAGACCTGCCGCCTGGCGTCTACCATGGCCTGGTGGCACTCGAGCCCGACACCATCATGTTCGAGTGCAAGGCCGGCCCATACCGCCAGTTGGCCGAGGGTGAGCATGCGCCATGGGCGCCACGTGAGGGTGAGGCCGGCGTGGCTGAATACCAGGCCTGGATGCTCGCGCAGTTCGCTTGAGATCTGCTGTTGCCAGCGTGCTAGAGTGCTCCTTCATGCCAAGGAGCCTCACATGCGTGCGATTCTTCCCCTGCTGCTGGCGGTGAGCTTGCCCATCGCCGCCGCACCGCTGCACAGCCAGTTCCTCCCGCCCGATGACCAGTCCCTGCGCCAGGAAGCACCGACCGGCCAGCAACTGCTGCAAGTCACCGACTACTCGGTGGTTGTAGGGGCCCAGCGCCAGTCTGACCAGCAACCGATCCCGATCACCGCTTCGCTGCAGATGCGCCTCAAAGGCAAGCCGCTGAGCAAGGGCGCGACAATCGGCCAGGTGCTGCTCAACTTCGACGGGGAGGCTGGCAAAAGCCTGAAGAAACCGGTGTACGACGACAAGACCCGAACCTTGAGCCTGAATTACCCGGTCAGCGATTATCGGGTGATCATGGACCTGCTGCGTAACGAGACGGTCTATGTGCAGTTCCTGACCTACGCCAACGGCCATATCTGGGCCGACCTGCACACCGGCACCGTACGTTCGCGTTGAGGCGTGCCGCCTGTGGGGGGTACACTGCCGGCCTTCGAAATTCCATGATGGTCAGTTGGAGCCGGCAATGCGCAAAGACAAGAAGCAGGTGATTGGTGACGAAATCAGCGACGACTACATCAAGTCGTTCCTACAGTTTGAGCCGGCCGATGGCGTGACCTCGCCTTCGCACCACAAGCTGATCAAAGGCTACCGCGGCCTGCGTGTCGATGACTTCGAGCGCTTCGTAGGCTTCTTCGTCGAAGCCGGCCTGGACCTGGATGGCAAGGACGAGCACGGCAAGACTTTCGTTGAAGTGATCGCCGACCAGCGCAACGCTCCGGAATACGTCGAGATCATCGCCAAGGCCCGCGGCTGATCCGCAGGCTTGTCCCGGCCTCTTCGCGGCGGTTCGACGCTTCGATGAACCCGCTCCCACAGCAATTGCGCCGCCCTCGAGAGCAGCGCAGTCTCTGTGGGGGCGGGTTTACCCGCTAAAGGGCCGGCACAGGCTGATAGAGATTTCAGGCACAAAAAAACGCCCCGAGGGGCGTTTTTTCGTTTCAGGCCGGCTTAGGCGTAATGCTTGGCCGGGCTATCTTCCACCAGTTCCAGCGCCGCATCGTTGTCGGCACTGATCTTGCGGTACAGGGCGGCATCGGCGGCCAGGGCCTTCTCGCGAGCCGGGAAGATTTCCTTGAGCTTGGCAGCCCAGGCACCTTTGGCCTGCTCGGGGAAGCAGCGCTCGATCAGTTCAAGCATGATCGACACGGTCACCGAAGCACCCGGCGAAGCGCCGAGCAGTGCCGCCAGGCTGCCGTCCTGTGCCGAGACCAGCTCGGTACCGAACTGCAGGATGCCGCCTTTCTTCGGGTCCTTCTTGATGATCTGCACGCGCTGGCCGGCCACTTCCAGACGCCAGTCTTCGGCTTTGGCTTGTGGGTAGAAGCGGCGCAGCGATTCCAGGCGCTGCTCCATCGACTGCATCACTTCGCTGACCAGGTACTTGGTCAGGTCCATGTTGTCGCGGGCCACAGCCAGCATCGGGCCAATGTTGCCCATGCGTACCGACAGCGGCAGGTCCATCAGCGAGCCATGCTTGAGGAACTTGGTGGTAAAGCCGGCGTAGGGGCCGAACAGCAGCGAAGTCTTGCCGTCCACCACGCGGGTGTCCAGGTGCGGCACCGACATCGGCGGTGCGCCGACGGCAGCCTGGCTGTACACCTTGGCCTGGTGCTGCTTGACGATTTCCGGGTTGTCGCAACGCAGCCACTGGCCGCTGACCGGGAAGCCGCCGAAGCCTTTGCTTTCCGGGATGCCGGACAGTTGCAGCAGCGGCAGGGCGGCGCCGCCAGCGCCGAGGAAGACGAAGCGGGCGTCGACTTCGCGGGCACCGCCGCTGTTGACGTCCTTGATGCTCACGGTCCAGCCGCTGCCTTTACGGCGCAGGCCGACGACTTTCTTGCTGTACTTGACCTGCGCGTCGGCGCTGTCGCCCAGCACTTTGAGCAGCTTGTTGGTCAGAGCGCCGAAGTTGACGTCGGTGCCTTTGGCCACGCGGGTTGCAGCGATGCGCTGGTCGGCTGGGCGGCCTGGCATCATCAGCGGCATCCACTCGTTCATCACGGCCTTGTCTTCGGTGTATTCCATCTCGGAGAAGGCGTGGTGCTGCTTGAGCAGCTCGAAGCGCTTCTTGAGGAAGGACACGCCCTTGTCACCTTCGACATAGCTCAGGTGCGGGACCGGGTTGATGAAAGCACGTGCCGAGCCGAAGGTGCTCTTCTTGCTCAGGTAAGCCCAGAACTGGCGCGAGACCTCGAACTGGGTGTTGATGTGCACGGCCTTCTTGATGTCGATGCTGCCATCGGCGGCCTGGGGCGTGTAGTTCAGCTCGCACAGGCCGGCGTGGCCGGTACCTGCGTTGTTCCAGGGGTTGGAGCTTTCCGCGGCTCCGGAGTCCATTGCCTCGACGACCTCAAGCTTCAGGGTCGGGTCAAGCTCCTTGAGCAGTACGGCCAGGGTGGCACTCATGATGCCCGCGCCTACCAGTACCACATCAACCGATTCGTTCTGCGCCATTTAACGCGTCTCCACAATCTACAGCTACCTAATTGACAGCATAGGACCACTGGGGTTGCCAGGATCGCCATGTCCGACTCTTCGCAGTTCTTGCCACTTCCGCGGACACCGCCAATCAGTCTTTGGGTTGCGATATTGAACCCTGATTGCCACGGGTGCGGCAATTCGACTTATGGTCAAGGTGTCGTGCGTGCGCTATGGAACGACCTCAGGCACTCATCCGAAATGAGCGCTTCAGCCGCCTGTTCAGGGCTGTTCGGGACACATCTGCCGCTTTTGCACATGCCAGACTGTTCATTTGCTCGCCACACTCTTGTGAAGTAGTGAAAACCGTTTTTTCACGCTCTTTTGGAGTCGTGAACCTCAAAAGGGGACTGCGCGATGGCAACCCGCAGGTTCATGCAGTGCGAAGGGCCGGAAAAGCAGGCACGACAGCCGATGCAAGACCTGAGTGGAAGGCTCTCTGTGGGCGAAGCGGGTGAAGGTGCCGGGGTCAATCGGCAAATGCGGGGCCCGATCAGGAGACGTCCTTATAATCGGGGGGAGATTATAACGATGTCGCGGGCAGAAAGGTCGTTATTCGTGGTTTTTATTGCAGCGTTTGTCAGGCCGCGAGGATGCGCTGGTGCCAGCGGCGGCTTGCAGAAGCGCAAACCCGGGCTTCGGCGGGCAGCTCACGGCCCAGCCAGGCGAGCTGGATTTCACTGATACGCACCCATCCGCTGCCGCTTGGTGCCTGGTTGCACTGCTTGAAAGCCAGGCATTTGCCGTCGGCGTCGAGGCGTGCATAGGCATTGTGGCGCGGGCGTTGGCCGAGCAGTGTCCAGAGCGAAGCCATGGCGGTGCGTCCTGTGCGTTGGGGCTTGGCGCAAGGATAAGGGCGTGGCCATGAAACGATTGTGACAAGCGGGCCGGACCGATGACTGGTTTGTGCCTGGCTGGGTATACTGTGGGCCTTTGCCGTATTTTCTGGAGAAACGCGCATGTTGCAACGTCTGTTGTTCGGTTTGATCGCCGTGGCCAGCCTCAGCCTGGTCGGTTGTGCCCACAGCCCGCAACAACTCAGCCCGCAACCCACGCTCAAGGCTCAGCTCGCTCCTGTCGGCCACGGCCAGCCGGTGGTGGTCAAGGTGGTCGATGGGCGGGCTTCGCAGTCCCTGGGCACCCGCGGTGGCATGTACCCCGAGACCAGCACCATCAGCGTCAGTGGCAATGATGTCGTGCCCAAGCTGCAGGCCCAGGCCGAAGCCGCCGTGCGCCTGCTCGGCTTCACCCCGACGCCGAACGCCTACAACGCACCGCAACTGACCGTGACCCTGGCCGAGCTGAAGTACCAGTCGCCGAAGGACAAGCTGTACGTGACCGAAGCTACCATCGGCGCCACCTTCCGAGCCGATGTGGCGAATGCCAACCGCCGTTACAGCGGCCGTTACGGTGCTTCGCTGGACCAACGCTTCGGCATGGCGCCGAACCAGGAAACCAACACCACCCTGGTAAGTGATGTACTGAGTGATGCGCTGACCCGCCTGTTCAAGGACCCGACCATCGGTCAGGTGCTGGGCGAATAAGTCTTCCGCCGCAATGAAAAACCCGCTACCTGAGCGCCAGGTAGCGGGTTTTTTGTTGTCGGTACCGAACTAGGCGGCTTCTATGTGGAAGTCCAGCAAGCTGACACCCGTGCTGGCATCCACCTCGGGCAGGTCCTCGTGCACATGGCCACCCAGTGCGCAGTAGACCAGCCACTGGCGGTCCTGGACATTGATGGCAAAACCATCGATCAACGCCTGTTGCTCATCACTTTGAGCCACGAGATAGAGGCGGTCCTGGTTTTCGGCGTGCAGCATCAACAAGCTCCGGTTCGGGAAAAGGCCGATAGAGTGGCCTGCCCTGATGACGAGAGCGTGACAGATGAAATTAAGTGACACTTTGTCGCCAAGACCGGGCGGGTTGGTCGCACTTCGGTAGAATGCCGGGCTTCGCTGTGGCTATGACCGAGGTTGCGTGATGTCCTTGCAAGTGCTCTGGGGGTTTCTTTCCGCCCACCCGACCAAGCTGATCAATCTGCTGGCGCTGTTGTTGACCTGCCCAGGCGGGCTGCTGCTGCAGAATGCGCGGCGGCGTGAGGCGATCAGCCGCGAAAGTTTGGCGTTGGAAGAGGGGCCAGTGGATACATTCGACCAGCGTGTGCCGCGCTACTACTACATCCTCGGGTTTTCGTGCCTGGCCATGGCCCTGCTGCTGTCCTGGTTCAGCACCTGGATCTGAAATGCCTGGGGCTGCAAAGCAGCCCCAAATTCGGTCAGGCAACCGGCGCCTGCTGCTTGACCTGATATTGGTTGCGCACCGGCGTCGCATACTGCAACACCAGATACGGCCGCTGTTCCTCAGGGCAGGCGTCCAGGCGGCGTTGCCATTCTTCCCTGGCCTTGGCCAGTTCTTCAGCCGGGAACACCTGCTCGGCACTCGGCACCTGCAGTGCCTCGTCCTTCTCGCTCCACATCCCATAGGCCAGGTAATGCACCGGGAACAGGCGGTAGCCGCCGAGGATCTGCCGGTCGGTTTCCTGTGCCAGCTGCTTGGTGTCCTCGTAGTACTCGGTTACCGGTGGCGCGAAGTTGATGTGCACCCGGCCCTTGTAGCCAGTGATGCCCTTGGCGATGCTGTTGTCGTCCTCGCCCGGCGCTTTCTTGTAGGTGCCGGTGGTGGCGCGGATGTACAGCTCGCGGGCCTTGGCCTGGTCGCACGGGTCGTATTCGTAGCTGATCGACACCGGGATCAGGTTCAGGCTCTGGATCACCGCGCCGAACGGCTCATCCTTGCGGCTCATGTGGAACATCTTGAGGATCGCCGAATCGGTACGGTCGTCACCGTCCTTGGCGCGGCCTTCGGCCTGGGCGATCCAGATCGACGTGCCGTCATTGCGGATCGAGTGGTTGATGTAGGCCGAGAGCAACTGGTAGGCCGCGAGCTTTTCGCGGCGGCCACTGATCGAGCGGTGCACGATGAAGCTCTTGTTCAGGCGCATCATGTCGCTGACGAACGGCTTCTGCAGCAGGTTGTCGCCGATGGCGATGCGGGGTGTCGGCAGGCCGGCGTGGTACACCGCGTAGTTGACGAAGGCCGGGTCCATGACGATGTCGCGGTGGTTGGCCAGGAACAGATAGGCCGTGCCCGACTTGAGCTGTTCGACGCCAGAATAGGTGACGCCGTCGGTGGCACGTTCGATGGTCTGGTCGACGTAGTACTCGACTTTGTCCTGCAGGGTCGACACGCAGGTGACGCCGGCGAATTCCTTGCGCAGGCGCCGGGCGATCAGCGGCTTGAGCAACCAGCCGAGGGCACCAGCGGTACGTGGGAATTTGAAGTGGGTGAGGATATCGAGGAATGCCGGGTCGCTGAGCAGGCGTGCCAGAACGGCAGGGACCTCAGCGTCGTCGTACGGTCGGATGGCATCGAATTCGCCCATCATGCTCTCTTGTTGGAAACGGCTAGGGTAATAAGGTAAGGGGTGGGGCCCGAAAAACGGCTCGGGCACACTCAAGCCCTGTAAACAGACCGGCAATTATACGCACAAGTCACCTCGGAGGCCGCGATGCTCGAACAAGCGTTCTACGATTGCCCTTATTGTGGCGAGGAAGTCGAAACCACAGTGGACCTGTCCGGGGGGGACCAGGAGTACATCGAGGACTGCCAGGTGTGCTGCAAGCCTATCCGCTTTGTGCTGCAGGTTCATGGCGACGAATGGATGCTGGATGTCTACGGTGAGAACGACTGATGCGGCGGATCTACGAACCTGAAAACCTGCTGGAAGCTGAAATGTTGCTGGGCATGCTCGCCAGCGAGGGCATTCAAGTGCACCTGGCCGGTCGCGACCTGATGGGTGCTGCCGGCGAATTGCCGTTGCAGGGCCTGCTCGGGCTTGCGGTGCCCGACGAGCAGGCCGAGTACGCACGGCAACTGATCGATGCGTACAATGGTGCCCAGCCGCTTGCCGGCGACGAGCCGGAGAGTCATCCCGGTACCTTGATCTGCTAGGTTCTGAAATCGCCCATGTGTGGACGTTACGCCCTGTTTCGCTGGCCCCAGGCGCTGGCCAGCCTGCCGGGCTTCCCTGCCGGCCAGCCGGCCCAATGGAATATCGCGCCCGGTGCCTCGGTGCTGATCCAGCGCCAGCTCGATGGCCAGCAGCAACTGGCCAAGGCGCGCTGGGGGCTGACCCCGGCCTGGCTCACCGACCTTTCCCGCACCCCCGCCCATGCCCGGGCCGAGACCTTGGTCGAGCAGCCGATGTTCCGCGAAGCGTTTCGTCTGCGCCGTTGCCTGATGCCGGCTAACGGTTTTTACGAGTGGCGCGGTTCGGTGCGTAAGCGGCCTTACTGGCTGACGCCGGGGGAGGGCGCATCGTTGTATTTTGCCGCCGTGTGGGAAGCCTATCCGGTGCAGGACCAGGTGTGGCTGAGCTGCGCGGTGGTGACCCAGGCCGCGATGAATCAGCGCCGGCCGTTGATTCTCGACGAGGCCGGCCAAGCCGCCTGGCTGGACCCGGACACACCGCTGGCGCGCCTGCATGAGCTGCTCGCCAGCCCGCCGGCGACACTGCGTGAGCGGGCCCTGGCGAATTTCGTCAACGACCCGAAACTGGACGCGCCGGAGTGCCTTACACCGGCTTAGGTAAAATCTTCCCTGCGGCTATGGCGGGGTACGGGTGACTCGGCCTAGGATACGGCGCATGTAAAAAGGGAGTGTTTTCATGCGTAAGTCTTTTGTCGTCAGCCTGTTGAGTGCTGGCATCCTGCTGGCTGGCTGCCAGGCGGTGAATACCACCAGTGGCGGTGCTGTCGGCGTCCAGCGTCAGCAATACATGTTCAGCATGCTTTCGACCGATGAGGTCAACCAGATGTACGCCCAGTCGTACCAGCAGACCCTCGGTGAGGCGTCGAGCAAGGGCGTGCTCGACAAATCCAGTGCTGACGCCAAGCGCGTGCAGGCCATCGCCAGCCGGCTGATCGCCCAGGCGCCGCAGTTCCGCCCTGATGCCGCGCAATGGAACTGGGAAGTCAACGTCATCAAGAGTGACGAGCTCAATGCCAACTGCGGGCCGGGCGGCAAGATCATCGTATACACCGGGCTGATCGATCAGCTCAAGCTCACCGATGCGGAAATTGCCGCTGTGGTCGGGCACGAAATCGCCCACGCCTTGCGCGAGCACAGCCGCGAAGCGATGTCCAAGGCCTATGGCGTAGAGATGGCGCGCCAGGGCGCGGGTGCATTGTTTGGCCTTGGCCAGAACAGCATGGCCATGGCCGACACCGTGGTGAACTACGCCATGACCTTGCCCAACAGCCGCGCCAACGAGAACGAGGCCGACCTGATCGGCCTTGAGCTGTCGGCGCGTGCCGGCTACGACCCAAATGCCGCGATCACCTTGTGGAACAAGATGAGCAAGGCTTCGGAAGGTGCGCCGCCTGAGTTCATGAGCACTCACCCGGCGTCGAGCAGCCGGATTGCCTCGTTGCAGGCAGCCATTCCGAAGGTGATGCCGCTGTACGAAGCGGCCAAGAAGTAAGCTCGCTGGGGCTGCTTTGCAGCCCTTCGCGACACAAGGCCGCTCCTACAAGAGAATGCAATAACCTGTAGGGGCGGCCTTGTGTCGCGAAAAGGGCGCGAAGCGCCCGCTGCTTTCAACTTTTTTATCCCACCCAGCCGCTGGTCTTCATCGCCGAGTACACGGCCACGATCGCCAGCACGAAGAACGCGGCAGCTGCCAGGCGACGGATCAGCGTCAGTGGCAGTTTCTCAGCGGCGAAGTTACCCGCCAGCACCACCGGCACGTTGGCAATCAGCATGCCCAAGGTGGTCCCGAGGATGACCAGGATCAGGTGCGGATACTGGGCAGCCAGCATCACCGTGGCGACCTGGGTCTTGTCACCGATCTCGGCCAGGAAGAAGGCGATCAGCGTGGTCAGGAACGGGCCGAAGCGGCGTGCCGGGTTCTCGTCATCGTCCATCTTGTCGGGTACCAAGGTCCACAGCGCAGTGGCGGTGAAGCTTGCGGCAAGCACCCAGTGCAGCACCGACTCGGTGAAGAAACTGCCGACCCAGGCACCCACTGCACCGGCGGCCGCATGGTTGGCCAGGGTGGCGGCGATGATGCCGGCGATGATTGGCCAAGGCTTGCGGAAGCGTGCGGCGAGGATGAGTGCGAGCAATTGCGTCTTGTCGCCGATTTCAGCCAAGGCAACGATTGCGGTGGGGACCAACAGAGATTCCAGCATCAGGATTCCTACGGGGGCGGGTCGACACGGCTATGACACGTACAGCCTCCCCGCCCCGGGTAAGGTGTGCGTGTCATAGGTCTTGTCAAACCCCGGACCTGTCTGTGCAGGTCGCTGGGTCGCACGCGCCATGGCCTGTGGGCCAAGTATGTTGACGCGTACCGGGCGAGCAGGGCGCTCGCGGGAGACTACTCCCCTAGGACGGTGCGGATTCTGCCTAGCCGAATCGGTTTCGGCAAGCCCTGTTTTTATCCGCGTGTGGCGCGATAGATACGGAAGCCATCGGCCTCGGCGCAGGTCTGGCAGTTGCCAAGGGCGCCCTCGATCAATGGCTGATAGCGCAGGAAGCTATTCGCTACAAGGCGCATTTCTCCACCTTTTCGCAGATGTTGGCCGGATTTTTTCAGCAGGTTCTCCGACGCCTGGTAATTGGTGTGCACCCCGGTGTGGAACGGTGGGTTGCTCAGGATCAGGCTCAGGTCGGTGGGCGCGGCATCGATGCCATCGCCACTGATGACCTCGCCCTCAAGGCTGTTGGCCGCCAGTGTCAGGCGGCTGGCTGCGACGGCAAAGGCGTCGACATCCAGCAGCGTGACCCGGCTGTGTGGGTAACGTCGTTTTACTGTGGCACCCAGCACGCCAGCACCACAGCCGAAATCGAGCACGTGACCGACCGGCAGGTTGTCCAGGTGCTTGAGCAGCAGGGCGGTGCCGCGGTCAAGGCGGCCGTGGCTGAACACCCCTGGCAGGCTCACCACCTGCAGTGGGCCGTCTTCGAGGTCGAGCGTGAAGCGCTCGGCCAGGCTTTCCAGTGGTTTGGCTTGTGGGGCGTTGTCCACGGTCACCTGCCACAGCTGGCAATGCCGTGCGCTATCGAGCTTGCGTGGTTTGCCGAACGCCTGCAGCTGCTTGGCTGCGCCTTCGATGCCGCCACGCTTTTCCCCCACCAGGTACAGCTCTCGGCCGGCCAGGCGTGAGGCCAGGGCATTGAGCAGGTAAGCCGCCAGTTCGCGCGACTTGGGCAGGAACAGCACGGCCGCCTCGAAAGCCACCGGCGGCACGTCGACACCATAGTGGCTGCGCCCGGCGAAGCGGCTGTCGAGCATGGCCTGGTCACCGGCATGCCAGGCCCAGCCATGGGCCCGGGGCAGTTGCCCAAGCAGGCCGTCGGCGGGGGCGCCAGCGAGCAGCAGCGGGCCCTGGAACAGCTCTGCCTGGCGGAGCAATACTTCACTGCGCGGGTCCATGGACGACGCCTCCTGAAAAAAGTGGCGCAGTGTAGCAGAGCCGGGCTCTTGACTCAGCTGACCACGCGGCGGGGCTGGCCTTTGAAGAAAGCCTCGGCGTTTTCGCTGAGCTGGCCGACGATGCGCTGGCGCGACTCCACCGCGCCCCAGGCGCTGTGCGGGGTAATCAGCAGGCGCGGGATGTCCTTTTCCAGCAGCGGGTTGCCATTGACCGGCGGCTCGACGCTCAGCACATCGGTGGCGGCGCCGCCCAGGTGGCCATTGCGCAAGGCGTCGGCCAAGGCCTGTTCGTCGATCAGGCCGCCACGGGCGGTGTTGACCACCAGCGCGCCTTTTTTCAGCAGCGCCAGTTCGCGGGCGCCGATCATGTGCCGGGTGTGCTCGTTGAGTGGGCAGTGCAGGGTCAGCGCGTCGACCTGCGGCAGCAGTTGGTCCAGCGCCAGGCGGTCATCACGGGCCGGGCGGCCAGGGATCTGCCCGCTCAGCACGCGCATGCCGAAGGCTTCGGCCAGGCGTGCCACTGCGCCACCCAGTTCGCCATGGCCGAGCAGGCCGAGGGTCTTGCCTTCCAGTTCGACAATCGGGAAATCGAGCAGGCAGAACTGGCTGGCCTTGGCCCACTGGCCGTCTGCCACCGCCTGGTTGTAGTCGCACAGGCGCGTGGCCAGGGCCAGCAGCAGGGCGAGGGTGTGCTGGGCTACCGATGGCGTGCCATAACCCTGGCAGTTGCAGACGGTGATGCCCTGGGCGCGGGCAGCGGCCAGGTCGACATTGTTGGTGCCGGTCGCGGCCACCAGGATCAGCTTCAGCTGCGGGTTGGCGGCCAGTGCGGCGGCATCGAGCATGACCTTGTTGCTGACCACCGCGACAGCGCCCTGCAGGCGTTCGGCGACCTGCTCCGGGCGGGTGGCGGCAAACAGCTCGAATTCGTCGAACTGCTGCTGCAACGGCGACAGGTCGAGGTCGCCAAGGTCCAGGGATTGGTGATCGAGAAACACGGCACGGCGCAAGCTGGGCATCACGGGAAGCTCCGGTGGCAGGGCAGGGGTTGATCCATCAACCCGCACAATGCCACTCATACCTTGCACCGCCAAATCATTCCTTCGGCTGATTTGACCGTCACATTGAGCTACTACAGTAGATCCAGACTTGTTCGGCATGCTTTTCAGAAAAGGGATCACCATGTTGCAGACCCGCATCATCAAGCCCGCCGAGGGCGCCTATACCTTCCCTCTGTTGATCAAGCGCCTGCTGATGTCCGGCAGCCGCTACGAAAAGACCCGCGAGATCGTCTATCGCGATCAGCTGCGCCTGACTTATCCGCAGCTGAACGAGCGTATCGCCCGCCTCGCCAACGTGCTCACCGAAGCCGGGGTCAAGGCGGGTGACACTGTGGCGGTGATGGACTGGGACAGCCACCGTTACCTGGAGTGCATGTTCGCCATCCCGATGATCGGCGCGGTGGTGCACACCATCAACGTGCGTCTCTCGCCCGAGCAGATCCTCTACACCATGAACCACGCCGAAGACCGCTTCGTGCTGGTCAACAGCGATTTCGTCGGCCTCTATCAGGCCATTGCCGGGCAGCTGACCACGGTCGACAAGACCGTGCTGATCACCGATGGCCCGGACAAGACTGCCGAGCTGCCGAACCTGATCGGCGAATACGAGCAACTGCTCGCCGCTGCAAGCCCGCGCTACGACTTCCCGGATTTTGACGAGAACTCGGTGGCCACCACCTTCTACACCACCGGCACCACCGGCAACCCCAAGGGTGTCTACTTCACCCACCGCCAGCTGGTGCTGCATACCCTGGCCGAAGCCGCGGTGACCGGCAGCATCGACAGCGTGCGCCTGCTTGGCAGCAACGACGTGTACATGCCGATCACGCCAATGTTCCACGTGCATGCCTGGGGCATCCCCTATGCGGCCACCATGCTTGGCATGAAGCAGGTCTACCCGGGCCGCTACGAGCCGGACATGCTGGTCAAGCTGTGGCGCGAAGAGAAGGTCACTTTTTCACACTGTGTGCCGACCATTTTGCAGATGCTGCTCAACTGCCCGTCCTCCCAGGGCGAGAACTTCGCTGGCTGGAAGATCATCATCGGCGGCAGCGCGCTCAACCGGGCGTTGTACGAAGCGGCGTTGGCCCGGGGTATCCAGCTGACGGCGGCGTACGGCATGTCGGAGACCTGCCCACTGATTTCCGCCGCGCACCTGAATGACGAGCTGCAGGCCGGCAGCGAGGATGAGCGCGTCACCTATCGCATCAAGGCCGGTGTGCCGGTGCCGCTGGTGGAAGCGGCGATCGTCGATGGCGATGGCAAATTCCTGCCGGCCGATGGCGAGACCCAGGGCGAACTGGTGCTGCGTGCGCCATGGCTGACCATGGGGTACTTCAAGGAGCCGGAAAAGAGCGAGGAGCTGTGGCAGGGTGGCTGGCTGCACACCGGTGACGTCGCCACCCTCGACGGCATGGGCTACATCGACATCCGCGACCGCATCAAGGACGTGATCAAGACCGGCGGCGAGTGGATCTCCTCGCTCGACCTCGAAGACCTGATCAGCCGTCATCCGGCCGTGCGCGAAGTGGCAGTGGTAGGGGTAGCCGACCCGCAATGGGGCGAGCGCCCGTTCGCCCTGCTGGTGGTGCGTGACGACAAGGCGATCGATGCCAAGGCGCTCAAGGAGCACCTCAAGCCATTCGTCGAGGAAGGGCACATCAACAAATGGGCCATTCCAAGCCAGATCGCCATTGTTACTGAAATTCCCAAGACGAGCGTCGGCAAGCTCGACAAGAAGCGCATCCGCCAGGACATCGTGCAGTGGCAGGCCAGTAACAGTGCCTTCCTGTCTACCTTGTAGGCACGCCGCGGGCTGCGCACGACACAGTGCGGCCCGCATGCTAGACAGGTTCAAACCTTGCCAAACGAAAAATATCGGCCATGCTTCAGCACGGCCAATGCGCTGCCCGGGAAACGCCGGGGCAATTTGGCAGCTGGTGCGCAAATCACACTTTAGAGGGATCAAGCACCTGAGCCTGCTGGCTATAGTCGGGGTCAGGGGATTTTCAGGAATGGGGGAGGGCGGCACGCGCAAGACGTGCCGCTGCAGGGGAAACCTGCACACCGGTCGCTCGGGCCGTTTCTGAAAGGACTCACTGCCATAACAATAAAGTACATGGAGTAGCGTCGATGAAATCTGCATATCCGTTCTGGCGGCGGGCCAAGTTGCCCTTGGCCGTCAGCCTTGCTTCCACGCTCGCAAGTCCTGCTTTCGCTGTCAGTTTCAACATTGGTGAAATCGAAGGCCAGTTCGACTCGTCGCTCTCCGTTGGCGCCAGCTGGTCCACTGCCAACCCCAACAAGAACCTGATCGGGGCCAACAACGGCGGCAAGGGCCTGTCGCAGACCTCCGACGATGGCCACCTGAACTTCAAGAAGGGCGAAACCTTCTCGAAGATCTTCAAAGGCATCCATGACCTCGAACTGAAGTACGGCGACACCGGTGTGTTCGTGCGCGGCAAGTACTGGTACGACTTCGAACTGAAAGACGAAAACCGCGAATTCAAGGACATCAGCGACTCCAACCGCAAGGAAGGCGCCAAGTCGGCGGGCTCGGAGCTGCTCGATGCCTTCGTCTACCACAACTACGCGCTCGGCGATCAGCCAGGCTCGGTGCGTCTGGGCAAGCAGGTGGTGAGCTGGGGCGAAAGTACCTTCATCGGCGGTGGCATCAACTCGATCAACCCGATCGATGTGTCGGCGTTCCGCCGCCCTGGTGCCGAGATCAAGGAAGGCCTGATCCCGGTCAACATGTTCTACGTGTCGCAAAGCCTGACCGACAACCTGTCGGCCGAAGGCTTCTATCAGATTGAATGGGACCAGACAGTTGTCGACAACTGCGGGACGTTCTTCTCCCAGCCGGACGTGATCGCCGACGGTTGCAACAACAACCTGGCGGTGCTCGCCACACGCAACTCGCTGAGCAGCCGGCTTGGGCCGCTGGCGACTCCGGTAAACAACACCCTGGCCGCCCGGGGCGTGACCTACGGTAACCCGGATGAAGGGGTTATCGTGCGCCGTGGCGCGGACCGCGATGCACGCGACAGCGGCCAGTTTGGTGTTGCCCTGCGTTACATGTTCGAGCCGCTCAACACCGAGTTCGGTGGCTACTTCATGAACTATCACAGCCGCGCGCCAATCTTCAGCGGTCGTGGCGCAGACGCTCAGTTCTACAGCACCAGCGGCCTGGGCGCTGCGCTGGTCAGAGCGGGCGTGCCGGCCGCCGCGTTGGCCAACCTGCTACCAAGCCTGATGCCGTTGCAGGTGGCCGGTAACTCCAGCTACTACGTTGAGTACCCGGAAGACATCCGCCTGTATGGCCTGAGCTTCTCGACCACACTGCCCACCGGCACTGCCTGGAGCGGGGAAATCAGCTATCGGCCGAATGCCCCGGTGCAGCTCAATACCACCGACATCCTCTATTCGGGCCTGACCCCGCTCAACCCCAACGTATCCGTGCTGCAAGGTACGCCGGGGGCGGACCAGCCTGGCTACCGCCGCAAGGAAGTCACCCAGCTGCAGACCACGTTCACCCACTTCTTCGACCAGGTGATGGGCGCGGAGCGGCTGACCATGGTCGGCGAAGTCGGCTGGACCCACGTCGGCGGCCTGGAGAGCACTTCCAAGGCGCGGTACGGGCGTGACCCGGTATTCGGCCCGGGCCCGCTGCCCAACGGCCAGTGCGAGGCGCTCAACACCAGCACGCTCGGCACCTCGAATGCCAACAACGTGTCGCGCTACTGCGAAAACGATGGTTACACCACTGCGGATTCCTGGGGTTACCGCGTGCGTGCGATCTGGGATTACAACAACGTCTTCGCCGGGGTGAACCTGCGCCCGAGCGTGGCCTGGTCGCATGACGTCGATGGCTATTCGCCGGGCCCGGGCGGCAACTTCGAAGAAGGGCGCAAGGCGATCAGCCTCGGCCTGGACGCGGAGTATCAGCAAACCTACACCGCCAGCCTGTCGTACACCAACTTCTTCGACGGCAAGTACAGCACCGTGGATGATCGCGACTTCGTCGCCCTCAGCTTCGGCGTGAACTTCTAAGAACATTGATCCAGGACGACACGAGATGAACAAGACCAGAAGTCTGCTGCAAGCCGGTGTACTGGGCCTGTCCCTGCTGGCGACCAGCGTCATGGCTGCGGTATCCGCCGATGAAGCGGCAAAACTTGGCAGCACCCTCACCCCGATGGGCGCGGAAAAGGCCGGTAACGCCGATGGTTCGATCGGCCCGTGGGAGCCACTGTCGAAAACCGCTGGCAGCGTCGATGCCAAAGGTTTCCTGTCTGACCCGTACGGCAGCGAAAAACCGCTGTTCACCATCACCGCGCAGAATGCCGAGCAGTACAAGGACAAGCTCTCGCCTGGCCAGCTGGCGATGCTCAAGCGCTACCCGGACACCTTCAAGATCCCGGTGTTCAAGACCCACCGTGGTTCCACGGTGCCTGACGATGTGTTCGCTGCCATCAAGAAGAACGCTACCGCGACCACCCTGGTCGAAGGTGGCAACGGCCTGAACAACTTCCAGACTGCCGTGCCGTTCCCGATCCCGAAAAGCGGCCTGGAAGTGATCTGGAACCACATCACCCGGTACCGCGGCGGCAGTGTCAGCCGCCTGGTGACCCAGGCAACCCCGCAGCAGAACGGCTCCTACAGCCTGGTGTATTTCGCCGACCACTTCGTCTTCCGCGACAAGATGAAGGACTACGACCCGAACAACCCAGGCAACATCCTGTTCTACTTCAAGCAGGAAGTGACCGCGCCGGCACGCCTGGCCGGGACCGTGCTGCTGGTGCACGAGACCCTCGATCAGGTCAAGGAACCGCGCAAGGCATGGATCTACAACGCCGGCCAGCGTCGTGTGCGCCAGGCCCCGCAAGTGTCGTACGACGGCCCGGGTACTGCGGCCGACGGCCTGCGCACCTCGGACAACCTGGACATGTACAACGGCGCGCCGGACCGCTACGACTGGAAGCTCGAGGGCAAGAAGGAGATGTACATCGCCTCCAACGCCTTCAAGCTGGATGACCCCAAGCTCAAGTACGCCGACATCCTCAAGGCCGGGCACATCAACCAGGACCTGACCCGCTATGAGTTGCGCCGGGTATGGCATGTGGTCGCGACGCTCAAGCCGGGCCAGCGGCACATCTACGCCAAACGTGACTTCTACATCGACGAGGACACCTGGCAGGCTGCGGTGATCGACCAGTATGACGGGCGCGGTCAGTTGTGGCGGATCTCCGAAGCGCATGCCCAGCCGTACTACAACAACCAGGTACCGTGGTACACCCTGGAAGCCATCTACGACCTGCAGTCGGGCCGCTATCTGGCACTGGGCATGAAGAACGAAGAGAAAAAAGCTTACGACTTCGGCTTCACTGCCAGCAAAGCCGATTTCCAGCCAGCCGCCCTGCGCCAGTCGGGCATCCGTTGAGCTGAAAAGCCGCAACTCCGTGTGACCCTCCCAGAACGCCCCGGCTTGCCGGGGTGTTTCTGTTTGCCCGGCCGATAAAACCGCTGAATGCTGCGTCACAGCCGCGCCCCAGCCCCTGCCCATCAGCCATGTTGCTTTTTGTCGCAGACTTTTCCAGACAAGTGGCGCCCATTGTCTTCAAATGCGTTGCATTACCCGCTAGTCTCGCAAACATCCGTACCGCCGTAGTTTTCCCAACAGAACGAGCCGGCCATGACAGATCTGTCCCGTACGCATGGATTCGCCAGCCAGGCCCTGGGCCCGCTGGACGGGCGTTTCTTCCGGCCACCGCAGCCGGACGGCCACGTGCCGCGTGCACGCCTGTGCCAGCGCTTGCAGGGCGGTCTTGGCGGGCGCTTGCTGCTGGTCAACGCCCCCGCCGGTTTTGGCAAAAGCTCCCTGGCCATCGAGTTCTGCGAGTCACTGCCGAGCCATTGGCGCAGCCTCTGGCTTGGCCTGAGCCAACGGGATGCTGACCCCGGTCGCTTCCTCGAACGCCTGCTCGAAGGCCTGCAGCAGTACTGCCCGGCTCTGGGCGGGCAGGCCATGGGCCTGCTGAAGATGCGTCAGCGCCACCAGCCCTTTGCGTTCGAAGAGTGGCTCGACAGCCTGCTTGACGAGTTGGGGCTCTACCTCCAGGCCGACACGCCCTTGCTGCTGGTGCTGGACGACTACCATCTGGCCCAGGGGCCGGTACTCGATCGCTGCCTGCAATTCTTCCTCAATCACTTGCCTGCTGGCCTGGTACTGCTGGTGACCAGCCGTCAGCGCCCGGACTGGCACCTGGCCCGGCTGCGCTTGTCACGGCAGTTGACCGAACTCAGTGAGCAGGACCTGCGCCTGACCCCGGAGGAGTCCCTGTCGGTAATTGGCCGCCAACCTACGGGGCTGCGCGGTCAGGCGCTCGACAACCTGATTCAACGCAGTGACGGCTGGGTGGCCGGGCTGCGGTTCTGGCAGCTGGCAGCCAGCGAAGCCGGTGACGAGAATGCTTTGCCTCAAGCCCTGCACGGGGGCGAAGGGTTGATCCGCGACTACTTGTTGGAAGAAGTCATCGAGATGCTGCCAGCAGATGTGCAGGCGTTTCTGTTCGATACGGCCTGCCAGGAGCGCTTCTGTGCAGCGCTCTGCGATGCGCTGCGTGAGCGTAGCGACAGTGCCGCGATCCTGCGTTATCTGCAGGCGCATCAGGTGTTCCTGGTACCACTGGACGAGCATGGCCACTGGTATCGCTACCATCACCTGTTCTCCGACCTGCTGCGCAGCCGCCAGTCCAGCGAACCGCTGGCGCGCCTGTACCTGCGCGCCAGCCGCTGGTTCCAGGGCCAGGGCTTGCTCGATGAGGCCGTGGAGCAGGCGTTGCGCGCCGGCCACCTCGACGTTGCTGCCGACCTGGTGCAGAGCCTGTCCGAGGAACAACTGCTGGCAGAGCAGAACGTCGGCATGCTGTTGCGTTGGAAGATGGACCTGCCCGACAGCCTGCTGATCAGCACGCCACGGTTGATCGTGCTGTACAGCTGGGCGCTTGGCCTGGCCTGCCAGCTGGATGCCGCTGAGGAGTTGGCCAGTTACCTCAGCCGCTTCCTGCCCGCGCCTTCAGCCACCGCGCAGAAGTCGATGCTGGCGCAATGGCTGGCCCTGAGCGGGGTCATCGCCCGTGGCCGCGGTGACCGCGAACGCACGCTGGCCTATTGCGGCGAAGCGCTGCAGAGCCTGCCGAGCAAACGCTATGGGCAACGCCTGGTGTGCCTGTCGACGCTGTCCAACCTGGCCATTGCCGATGGCGACTTCTGGCGTGCGCGCGGCTGGAACCGCGAGGCGCTGGAACTGGCGCAGCGTGTCGGTAACCCATTGTTCGAGGCGCTGGCGCATTACGATCGTGCGCGGGTGCTGCATGCCCGCGGCGAGGTTCTGCGGGCGTTGGATGAAGTGCGTCAGGGGTTGCAGCGCCTGCAGGGGCTGTCGGCACAGCGGCTGTACGCGGTGCGGGCGCGCCTGACCCTGTACGAAGGTTACCTGCTGGTGGCGCGCCTGCAGCCCGCGCAAGGTCGTGCGCGCTTGCGCGCAGGGCTGGGCGAGGCGCGTGCCTGCCGCGATATCAGCGTGCTGATCGGCCATTGTGTGATCGCCTCGCTCGATGGCCGTGAGGGCCAGTTTGCCGAGGCGTTCGCCGAGCTGGCCGAGGCGGAGCGGTTGATGCACATCTGGGATGTGCCACCGATCTTCTACCTGGCAATGATTACCCTGGTGAAGTGCGAGCTGTGGCTCGCCCAGGGCCGAATTGACCTGGCCGAATCCTGGTTGCTGCGCCTGGGCCAGACGTACGGCGGTGAGCACCCTGCGGCGGCGCCAGAGTTCCACCCGTTGTTGCCACTGCATATCGAATTGCAGCAGGCACTGCTCGAGCGTGTACAGCAGCGCAGCGAAGACGCCTTGGCGCGCCTGAGCGCCTTGGCCGAACGCGGGCAGGCCAGTGGCGGCATGATGCTCACCCTGCATGCACTGTCGCAGTGGGTCGACCTGTTGTTGAGCGAGGGGCGTGATGCACAGGCAGCGCAGTTGCTGCCCATGGCGTTGAGTGCAGCCCGGGGTGGGGTGTTGCAACCCTTCCAGCGGCTGATCGAATCGCACCCTGCGTGGCTACGTGAGCAACTGCTGGCGCAACCAGCCTGTCAGGCTCAGGCTGAACTGCTGGCTCGCCTGCCCGAGCCAGCGGCATCTGCTGGTAGCGCTGCTGAAGCACTGAGCGGTCGGGAGCTGGCGGTGCTCGAGTTGATCGCCCAAGGCTGTTCCAATCAGCAGATCAGCGAGCGCCTGTTCATCTCCCTGCACACCGTCAAGACCCATGCCAGCCATATCAACAGCAAGCTGGGGGTGGAGCGTCGCACCCAGGCAGTGGCGCGGGCCAAATCGCTGGGCTTGCTGGCCTGAAGGTAGCCGCAATCGGCATGGCACTATAAAATGATGGCTATAGGCCATTATGCTGTCATGTCGTGATTGCGCTGCATTCTCCACCCTCATCTTTCCAGGCCGGTTGCCGATACAGGTTTCGGCGATATGCATCGCCTCGCGCCATCCACCCATCTACCCAATACAGGTCGAGTTGATGCTGCAGTACGGGCAAAAAAGCTTTCTGATCGTCGACGACTTCACCGACTTCCGCACGTCGACCCGTTCCATGCTGCGCGAACTGGGCGTGCGTGATGTGGACACCGCCGACAGCGGTGAGCAGGCCCTGCGCATGTGCGGGCAGAAGCGCTACGACTATATCCTCCAGGACTTCCACCTCGGCGACGGCAAGAAGAACGGCCAGCAGGTCCTCGAAGACTTGATCCTCGACAAACTGATCAGCCATGAATGCGTATTCATCATGGTCACGGCCGAGAGCAGCCAGGCCATCGTGCTCAGTGCCTTGGAGCACGAGCCTGACGCCTACCTGACCAAACCGTTCAACCGTGTGGGCCTGGCCCAGCGCCTGGACAAGCTGACCCAGCGCAAGACCTTGCTCAAGCCGATTTTGCAGGCCCTCGACCGTGGTCGCCCGGCCGAAGTGCTGGCGGCGTGCGCCGAGCTGTGCAAGAAGGACCCGCGTTTTGCGCCGTTGTGCCTGCGCTACCGCGCCGACGCGCTGCGCGACCTCAACCGCTTCGATGAACTGGAGAAGTTTCTCAAGAGCATCCTCGCCAGCCGCCCGCAACCCTGGGTGTATTCGGCGCTGGGCAGCCTGATGCACAAGCGTGGGCAGAACGCCCAGGCCCAGGGCGTCTACGAGCAGGCGCTCAAGGCATTCCCGATCATGCCCGGGCTGTACGATGGCATGGCCGAAGTGCTGGTCGCTCAGGGCGAAACCAGGCGTGCCCAGAGCATGCTCGAGGAGGCGGTACGCTTGTCACCCCTGGCGGTGCGGCGGCAGGCTGCTTTGGGCAAGTTGGCGCTGGGCAACGACGACTTCGAAAGTGCCTCCAAGGCCTTCCGCCATGCGGTGAATCAGGGGCAGAGCTCGCGTTACAAGGATGCCGAAAGCAACCTTGGGCTGGTTCAGGCCCTGATGAGCAAGAACGCAGGCTTTGGCCTGGATGCCCGCGCCCGGGTCGAAATCAACACCGTGCTCAGCGAAGTGGCCAAGGACAACATCGAAGACCAGGGCCTGCAAGTACGTGCCCGGCTGATGAAGGCCGCCAGTCTGCAGCAGGCAGGCGACCCCGAGACTGCCGCCAAGCTTACCGAACAGGCCATGCAGCGGCTGGAGAAGATGGACCAGTTCTTCTCGGTCGAGGCGGCCTTGACTGTGGCCAGGCAACTGCAGACGCTCGGCCAGGAAGCGGCCGGCGGCAGCATTCTCAAGGCTTGCGTGGAAACCTACGGTGACGACCCCAAGGTCATGCAGAGTGTGGCCACACTGACTGACGACCCGGCCGTGCTGGGCGCGGTCACCGAAGCGGTCGACCTCAACCGCCAAGGCGTGCGCAGCTACCAGGCGGGGCAGCTCAACGAAGCCTTGCAGATGTTCCGCAAGGCCCTGTCGCTGCAACCGAAGAACATCAGCATCGCGCTTAATACGGCGCAGGCCTTGCTGCGTATCGGTGGCGAGGTGACCCCGCCGGTGATCCTGCAGGAATGCCGCGACTGCCTGACCCGCGTGGCCGGTATCCCGACCAGCGACAGCCGCTACGACCGTTACCGCAAACTGCACATCAAGGTCTTCGGCGCATGAGCCAGGATAATCAGGGGCTGGATTTTTCCACGGTGATCGCCTCCACCGTGCATGACCTGAAGAACTCGCTGTCAGCGTTGATCCAGTCCCATGACCAGTGGCTGGCACGGCTACCTGAAGAATGGCGCAGCGGTACCGAGCAGGGGGTGATCGAGCATGAGTTTCGCCACCTCAACGGCATGCTGGTGCAATTGCTGGGGCTATACAAGCTGGGCGTAAACCAGCTGCCGGTATGCCCGGACTACCATGAGCTGGATGACTTCATCGAAGCCCAACTGGCGGCCCACCAGGAAGTGCTGCAGCACAACGATATTCTGGCGACCTGGCGTGTCGACACCGACAACCCGCTGGGTTTCTTCGACCGCGAGCTGGTGGCCTCGGTGATCGCCAATGTGATCACCAACGCAACTCGCTATGCAGGCCATGCGCTGTTGGTCAGCATAGGCGAGGAAGACGAGCATCTGGTCATCAGCGTCAACGACGACGGCCCGGGCTATCCGGCGAAGATGCTCGAGCGTCAGCAGGATTACGTGCAGGGCATCGACTCGCAGAGCGGCAGTACCGGGCTCGGGCTGTACTTCGCGGCGCGGATTGCGGCGTTGCATGCGCGTAATGGCGTGCGCGGCCGGATCGAGATTGCCAATGGTGGGGCGCTTGGGGGCGGGTTGTTCAGGTTGTATTTGCCTTAGCGTCAGGGCCGCCATGTGTTCGCCACAGCATCTTCAGCGCCTATGAGATCGAGCGCCGCCCGCGCGGCGCATCGCGGATAAATCCGCTCCTACATCTGTTGCAACGTGGCCACGCCTGTGAGGCCATGGTTGTCAGTCGGTTTACACGGCTCAAGAGATGCGCCAGGGCAGGCGACCATGGCTTAACAGGTTCGGCACGTTGCAACAGATGTAGGAGCGGATTTATCCGCGATGCGCCGCGCGGGCGGCGCTCGATCTCACAGGCGCTGCATCTCCCAAGACATGCACTCCAGACCACGCTACCATTGCGACAGTATTCAGGAGTCCCCATGAACACTGCCCCAACCACTCTCATCCGCGAAACTTTCCCCGTAGGCCCCCTGCAGTGCAACTGCACGCTGATCGGCGACCCGGTCAGCAAGAAGGCCATCGTCGTCGACCCGGGTGGTGACCCGGACAAGATCCTCGCCCGCCTGCAGGCCCATGGCCTGACCCTGGTGAGCATCATCCACACCCACGCACACTTCGACCATTTCCTCGCTTCGGGCAAGCTCAAGGAGCTCACCGGCGCTACCTTGCACCTGCACAAGCAGGACCAGCCGCTGTGGGACAACCTGGAGATGCAATGCCAGATGTTCGGCGTGCCTTACACCCCGGTGCCGTCGCCAGACCGTTGGCTCGGCGATGATGAGCAGCTTGCCTGCGGCTGTGGTGTTGCCCTGCACACGCCAGGGCACACGCCAGGTTCGATGAGTTTCTGGTTCGCCGACGCCAAGCTATTGATCGCCGGTGACACCCTGTTCCGCCGTGGTATCGGCCGTACCGACCTGTGGGGCGGCGATCAGCGCGCTATCGTGCGATCGATCAAGGAGCGGCTGTATCGGCTGGACGAAGATGCCATCGTGGTCACCGGCCACGGGCCTGACACCCGCCTGGGCGACGAGATGCGCGAGAACCCTTTCGTACGGGCCTGAGCTGGCATGAAAAGCCTTTCATGGAATTTTTCCGTATCCTGGCAATCCAAGGCTGGCATAGATCCCTCCATGGTCTGCCGCACACACGAATTTTTGTAGGAGCTTGTCCATGTTCACCATGCGTCGCCTGATTATCGTCGCAACCGCTGCAGCCCTGATGACCGGTTGCGCCGGGCAGAACCCTTATGACAGCCAAGGCCAGGCTCAGGGCGAGTCCACGGGGATGAGCAAGACCGCCAAGTACGGCGGCCTGGGCGCCCTGGCCGGTGCTATCGCCGGTGCCGCCATCGACCACAACAACCGTGGCAAGGGCGCGCTGATCGGCGCCGCCGCAGTGGGTGCCGCCGCCGCTGGTTACGGCTACTACGCCGACAAGCAGGAAGCCGAGCTGCGCGCGAAAATGGCCAACACCGGCGTCGAAGTACAGCGCCAGGGTGACCAGATCAAGCTGATCATGCCGGGCAATATCACCTTCGCCACCGACTCGGCCAATATTTCGCCGAGCTTCTACAACCCGCTGAACAACCTGGCCAACTCGTTCAAGTCGTTCAACCAGAACACCATTGAAGTGGTGGGCTTCACCGACAGCACCGGCAGCCGCCAGCACAACATGGACCTGTCGCAGCGCCGCGCTCAGGCAGTCAGCACCTACCTGACCTCGCAGGGTGTGGATGCTTCGCGTGTGACGGTACGTGGCATGGGCCCGGACCAGCCGATCGCCAGCAACGCCGACGCCAATGGCCGCGCACAGAATCGCCGTGTGGAGGTCAACCTGAAGCCTATCCCGGGTCAGCAGTATGACCAGCAGCAGGGCCAGGTTCAGCAGTACCCATAATTGATCGCCGGGGCCGCTTTGCGGCCCTGTCCCGACACAAGGCCGCTCTCGCAGGCTATCGCGCAGTTTCAGAACTATGCGGTCCCCGGTAGGAGCGGCCTTGTGTCGCGATAGGGGCGCAAAGCGCCCCCAGTACTTACCGCACTACGCTCGCCTGAATCGCAGTCAGGGCGATGGTATGCACGATATCGTCCACCTGCGCCCCGCGTGGCAAGTCGTTCACCGGCTTGCGCAGCCCCTGCAGCATTGGCCCCAGGCTGACCCCGTCAGTGCTGCGCTGCACCGCCTTGTGGGTGGTGTTGCCAGTGTTCAGGTCCGGGAACACGAACACCGTTGCACGCCCGGCCACCTGGCTATCTGGCGCCAGCTGGCGAGCGACTTGCGGGTTGGCAGCGGCGTCATACTGCAGCGGCCCGTCAATCAGCAGCCCTTGCTCCGCAGCCTGTGCCAGGCGGGTGGCTTCACGCACTTTCCCAACTTCCTCGTCACTGGCCGAATCGCTCGAATAGCTGATCATCGCCACCCTTGGCGCGATGCCGAAGGCTTGTGCCGATTCGGCGCTCTGCCGGGCAATTTCGGCCAGCTCGCTGGCGCTGGGGTGTGGATTCATCACGCAGTCCCCATACACCAGCACCTGCTCGGGGAACAGCATGAAGAACACCGACGACACCAGGCTGGCGCCGGGCGCGGTCTTGATCAACTGCAGGGCGGGGCGAATGGTGTTGGCGGTGGAATGCACCAGGCCCGAGACCAGGCCATCGACCTCGTCCAGGGCCAGCATCATGGTGCCGATCACTACCGGGTCTTCCAGTTGTTGCTCGGCCATGGGCGCATTGAGGTTCTTGCTCTTGCGCAGGTTGACCATCGGCTCGACGTAGCGCCCGCGAATCAGCTCGGGGTCGAGCACTTCCAGGCCCGGCGGCAGGGTGATGCCTTGCGCACGGGCCACGGCTTCGACTGCCTCGGGCTTGGCCAGCAGCACACAGCGGGCGATGCCGCGCGCCTGGCAGATTGCAGCGGCCTGGACCAGTAGCGGCTCGGCGCCTTCAGGCAGGACGATGCGTTTGTTGGCCTGTTGTGCCCGCTGGATCAGCTGGTAGCGGAACACCGCCGGCGACAGCCGCATTTCCCGTGGCGTGCCACAACGTTGGTGCAGCCAGGCGGCATCCAGGTGGCTGGCGACGAAGTCGGTGATGAACTCGGCCCGGTCACGGTCATCCACGGGGATTTCGCGGTTCAGCGAGTTGAGCAGGTTGGCGGTGTCGTAGGAGCCCGTGCTCACTGACAGGATCGGCAGGCCGGCCTGCAGGGCGCCCCGGCACAGGCCAAGGATGCGTGCGTCGGGCTTGCTGTCGCTGGTCAGCAGCAGGCCGGCCAGGGGCACGCCGTTGATGGCGGCCAGGCTCACGGCGAGGATGATGTCGTCGCGATCGCCCGGGGTCACCACCAGGGTGCCTGGGGTCAGCAGTGGCACGGTATTGGCCACGGTGCGGGCGCAGATGATGATCTTGTTCATCCGCCGCTGCTCGTAGTCGCCAGCGTTGAGCACCTGTGCACCGAGCAGTTCGGCCACGTCGCGGGTGCGCGGGGCGTTCAGCTCGGGCTGGTAGGGGATGCAGCCAAGCAGGCGGAAGTCGTTGCCACGCAGCAGCGGCGAGTGTTCGCGCAGGCGGGTGGCAAAGTCGGCCATGCTTTCGTCGGTGCGCACCTTGTTGAGGATCACCCCGAGCACTTTTGGATCGCGTGGGCCGCCGAACATCTGGGCCTGCAGTTCGACCCGCCCGGACAGCTCGCTGAGCACTTCGTTTTCCGGGGCCGAGACCAGGATCACTTCGGCATCCAGGCTCTTGGCCAGGTGCAGGTTGACCCGCGCCGCATAGCTCGCGTGGCGGGTCGGCACCATGCCCTCGACCACCACCACGTCATTGCCGATGCAGGCTTGCTGATACAGGCGGATGATCTCTTCGAGCAACTCGTCCAGCTGGCCATCGCCGAGCATGCGCTCGACATGGGCCAGGCTCAGCGGCACAGGTGGCTTGATACCGTGGGTACGGGCAACCAGTTCGGTGGAGCGCTCCGGGCCAGTGTCGCCGGGGTGGGGCTGGGCGATCGGCTTGAAGAAGCCGACCTTGAGCCCGGCACGCTCCAAGGTACGTACCAGGCCCAGGCTGATGGAAGTCAGGCCGACACCAAAGTCGGTCGGCGCAATGAAAAAAGTCTGCATGCGTGCTTCTCGAAATAAGCGGTGCAAGGAATCAACGCCCAAGGGTAGCGCTATCGGCCCCTTGTGCGCACCAGCCACAGGCGAATGCCTGGCCGATGCGCCGGGCGCGCTGCCCGGCGTCGAGTACCCACGGCCGTGCCTGCCATGGTGGCTGGTGGCGCAGGTGCTGGGTGTGGCCGCAGGACAGCTCGACCACCCAGTGGCCTTCTTCGTCCTGGTGGAAGCCGGTGATCCGACTGATGGGTCGCCCCTCGTCCGCGCTGCGGTCGCAATCGGGCGATGCCTTGGTTACACTTGTCCGCTCTACATACTTTTGCAAAAGGTCTTGCCCCATGCTGATCGCCGCCAACAAGGCTGTCTCCATCGACTATACCCTGACCAACGACGCCGGGGAGACCATCGACAGCTCCGCCGGTGGTGCGCCGCTGGTTTACCTGCACGGTGCCGCCAACATCATCCCGGGCCTGGAAAAAGCCCTGGAAGGCAAGCAAGCCGGTGATGAGCTGGAAGTTGCCATCGAGCCGGAAGACGCCTACGGCGAGTACCTGGCCGAGCTGGTCAGCACCCTGAACCGCAGCCTGTTCGAAGGCGTCGACCAGCTGGAAGTCGGCATGCAGTTCCACGCTTCGGCGCCGGATGGCCAGATGCAGATCGTCACCATCCGCGATATCGACGGCGACGACATCACCGTCGACGGCAACCACCCGCTGGCTGGCCAGCGCCTGAACTTCAAGGTCAAGGTTGTCGACGTGCGTGACGCCAGCGAAGAAGAAATCGCTCACCGTCACATCCACGGTGAAGGTGGCCATCACCACTGATTTTCTGCGCTAAGCTCAGAAAGTCGCCAGGCGCTCGGACAAGCCGGCATGCCTCTCCAACGGGAGGTGCGCGGCTTGGAAGAGCGCCTTTTTAGTGGGCGCAATTCGCCCCTGCGGCAACCGGGAACTTGAGAGGGGATTCATCATGAGTGCATTTCACGACCTGACGTTGAAGGCGCTGAACGGCGAGGATCTGCCCCTGGCACCGTTCAAGGGCCAGGTGGTGCTGGTGGTCAATGTTGCCTCCAAGTGTGGTTTGACGCCGCAATACGCCTCGCTGGAAAAGCTCCAGCAGCAGTTCAAGGGCAAGGGGTTCAATGTGCTGGGCCTGCCTTGCAACCAGTTCGCCGGCCAGGAGCCTGGCAGCGAAAGGGAAATCCAGGATTTCTGCAGCCTGAACTATGGCGTGAGCTTCCCGCTCGGTGCCAAGCTCGAGGTCAACGGGCCGCAGCGCCACTCGCTGTATCGCCTGCTGGCGGGCGAGGGCGCTGAATTCCCTGGGGACATCAGCTGGAACTTCGAGAAGTTTCTGGTGGGCAAGGATGGCCGGGTGCTGGCGCGCTTTGCCCCGCGTACCGCACCGGATGATCCGTCTGTAGTACAGGCAATCGAGAAGGCCTTGAGCTGACTCCACACCCTGTGGGAACGGGTTTACCCGCGGATGCTGCAGTGGCCATGCCGGCGCCTTCGCGGGTAAACCCGCTCCTACAGTTGTTCACCACGATACCTGCGAATCACTCAAATCAATAATGCTGGGCCCAGCCCCGCGCTGCCCCTACCCTCAGGCGCATTTCCTCCATCAGACGGAAGCGCCAATGTCCACCAATCCACTGTTCCAACCCTTCACCCTCGGCGCGCTCGAGCTGCCGACCCGCGTCGTCATGGCGCCCATGACCCGTACCTTTTGCCCCGGTGGTGTGCCGCACGCCGGCGTGGTCGAGTACTACCGCCGCCGTGCCGCAGCAGGCGTGGGGCTGATCATCACCGAGGGCACCACGGTTGGTCACAAGGCCGCCAACGGTTACCCCAATGTGCCGCGCTTTCATGGTGAAGATGCCTTGGCCGGCTGGAAGCAGGTGGTCGACGCAGTGCATGCCGAAGGTGGCCGCATCGTGCCGCAGCTGTGGCACGTGGGCTCGGTGCGCCGCCTGGGCACCGAACCGGACGCCAGCGTGCCGGGTTACGGGCCGAGCGAGAAGCTCAAGGACGGGCAGGTGCTGGTGCACGGCATGACCCATGACGATATTCGCGAAGTGATCACCGCCTTCGCCGACGCGGCCCGCGACGCCAAGGCCATTGGCATGGATGGCGTGGAGATCCATGGCGCCCACGGCTACCTGATCGACCAGTTCTTCTGGGAGGCCAGCAACCGCCGCAGCGACGAGTATGGTGGTGACCTGGCCGGCCGCTCGCGCTTCGCCCTCGAGCTGATCCAGGCCGTGCGCGCTGCGGTGGGGCCGGACTTCCCGATCATCTTTCGCTTCTCGCAGTGGAAGCAGCAGGACTACAGCGCGCGCCTGGTGGAAAGCCCGCAAGCACTGGCCGCGTTCCTTGAGCCGCTGTCGGCGGCAGGTGTGGATATCTTCCATTGCTCGACCCGACGCTTCTGGGAGCCAGAGTTCGAAGGTTCCGAGCTGAACCTGGCCGGATGGACCCGCACACTCACCGGAAAACCGACCATCACGGTCGGCAGCGTGGGCCTCGATGGCGAGTTCCTGCAGTTCATGGTCGCCACCGACAAGGTGGCCAAGCCAGCCAGCCTGGAAGGCTTGCTGCGTCGTTTGGGCGATGAAGAGTTCGACCTGGTGGCGGTTGGCCGCGCGCTGCTGGTGGATGCCGAATGGGCGCAAAAGGTGCGTGAAGGGCGTGAGGCGGATGTGCTGCCGTTCAGCCGCGAGGCGTTGACGACCCTGGCTTGATCGCCAGCGCGGCGCCTGTCGGCCGGGTGCTGGCTGGCGCCGTATGGCAGGCGTTCAACAGATGTGATTCGAATTGCTCGACGATCGCTGGCCAGCCTTGACGGCTGGCGTGCTGGCGGGCGTTGAGGCGGACCCGGCGCAGGGTCTCGTCTTCTTCCAGCAGCCAGCAGGCGGCATCGACGAACGCGCACTGGTCGCCAGGCATGGCCAGCGCGCCACTGTGGCCATGGCGGATATGCTGGGCTGCGGCGGCTTCGTCGTAGGCGACTACGGCCAGGCCAGAGGCCATGGCTTCGAGTACTACGTTGCCGAAAGTTTCGGTCAGGCTCGGAAACAGGAACAGGTCACCGCTGGCGTAATGCTCGGCCAGCGCTTCGCCGCGCTGAGCGCCGCAGAACAGCGCATCCGGCATTTGCTGCTCAAGGGCTGCCCGCTGCGGGCCATCGCCTACCACTACCAGCCGCAGACGCCGCTGTGGATAAGTTTTCTGCAAGGCTTGCAGGCAGGGTTGCAACAGCCCCAGGTTCTTTTCTGCGGCCAGGCGCCCGACGTGCAGTACGGCGATGTCGTCGGCGCCGAGCCCCCAGCTTTCCCGTAACGGCTGGCTGCGGCGGGCTGGGGTGAACAGGTTGGCGTCGACACCCCGGGCCATCAAGGCCAGGCGCTCGAACCCGCGCCGTTCCAGCTCCAGGCGCTGGCTGACGCTGGGTACCAGCGTGGCGGCGGTGCGCCGATGGAACCAGCGCAGGTAATGGGTGAGCAGGCGCGCCAGCAGGCCGAGGCCGTATTGGCCGGAATATTGCGGGAAGTTGGTGTGAAAGCCACTGACCACGGCAACCCCAAGGCGTCGGGCTGCGCGCAGGGCGCTCAGGCCCAATGGACCTTCGGTTGCGATGTACAGCACGTCCGGGCGCTGCCGGCGCCAGCGACGCAGCAGCGTGTGCATCGACACTTCGCCCCACTGCAGGCCGGGATAGCCGGGCAGCGCCCAGCCACGGCAGAGCAACAGGTCCTGTTCATCATTCGTCGGTGCTTCGTTGGCTTGCCGCGGGCGAACGATTTCCACGTGATGGCCACGCTGTCGCAAACCTTCGCTGAGGCGGCCAAGGGTGTTGGCCACGCCGTTGATTTCGGGTGGGAAGGTTTCGCTGACGAGAGAGATGCGTAGGGCGGGTGTATTCATGACAAAAAGTGTCCGCCTGCTGCGTTGCGCTCACATGACAGCCTTGTGACGCGCAGGTGACGCCTGATTTCCGGCAGTTTCGGCTTTGTGAATATTTCTTTTCAGGGCGCTCAAGCGGCACGAGGCGCAGCCGATGAAGATGCATCCGAATCGGTTGATGCGCTCCGGGAGTGCGGTGATGTTCAACAGCAAGCTCAAGAAAGAAATCCAGCAACTGCGCGAAGAGCTGATGGCCGTCGAGCAGGTCAAGAGCAGCCTCGACAGCGAGATGCTGGTGCTGCAGCTCGACCCTCAGGGGCGTATCGAGCAGGTCAACGGTAATTTCGAGAGCGAAATGCTCTACCGCGCCGAGCAGCTGATTGGCCGCAACATCGAAGACATCGTGCCCGCGCACGTGAAAAAGCTCGATTTCTACCAGCGCATGAAAAACGCCATCAGCCGTGGCGAGCACCTCAACGGCGCCTTCCGCCTGCTGCGGGGCAACGGCCAGGAGGCTTGGCTGCGTTCGATCCTGCAGCCGGTGAAGAACGTTGATGGTCGGATCAGGCATTTCTCCATGCACTCCAGTGACCTGACCCGCACCATCGAAGCATCGCGCGAGCACGAAAGCCTGATCAAGGCGCTGATGCGCTCCACCGCACTGATCGAGTTCAACCTCGACGGCGAGGTACTGACCGCCAACGACCGTTTCCTGCAGTCGGTGGGGTACAGCCTGGAGCAGGTGCGTGGCAAGCATCACCGCATCTTCTGCGACCCGGCAGAAGCCAGCTCTGCCGGTTATCAGGCCTTCTGGGACAGGCTGCGCCGCGGCGAGTACGTGGCCGACCGTTTCAAACGGGTCGACGCCCATGGCCGCACGGTCTGGCTGGAAGCCTCCTACAACCCCATCTTCGATGCCCATGACGTGCTGTACAAGGTGGTCAAGTTCGCCACCGTGATCACCGATCAGGTCAATCAGGAACAAGCCGTGGCGCAGGCCGCCGACATTGCTTACAACACCTCACTGGAAACCGACAACAGCGCCCGCAAGGCCACTGAGGTGGTGACGCAGACCGTGGACGTGATGCGTGGCCTTGAAGGCTCCATGCAGAACGCTGCTGAGGGTATCCAGGCATTGGACCAGCAGTCCAAGGTGATTGGCGCAATCATCAAGACCATCAGCGACATCGCCGGGCAGACCAACCTGCTGGCGCTCAACGCCGCCATCGAAGCAGCCCGCGCCGGCGAGCAAGGTCGTGGCTTCGCCGTGGTCGCCGACGAAGTGCGGCAGCTGGCCTCGCGTACCAGCAGCGCCACCGAGGAGATTGCCAAGGTGGTGCAGCAGAACGAACAGCTGGCCCAGGCGGCGGTGGATATCATCGACACCAGCAAGCGCCAGGCCGAACAGGGGCTGGCGCTGGCCGCGGATACCGGTGGGGTGATCGTCGAGATCCAGGAAGGCGCGAAGAAAGTGGTGGATGCGGTGGGGCAGTTTTCAAACCGGCTCAGCCACGCATGATCGAGCAGTGAAAGGGGCTGCATGGCAGCCCCTGCAGGATGGATGCACAGGCCTTGGAACGTGCTGTCAGCCTTTGGCTTCAGTCTCTTTGATGTGTTCGTAGACCAGGGCCATGACGTCGTTGGCGATTTCGACCGAAATGTCTACGCGGGCTTCTTCTGACATCGTGTACTGAACAGCGTAGAAATCGCCACCGGTCCCGACCTGAATGCTGTGTCGCTCGTTGTTCAGTACTGCCTCGGTCAGCATTTGCACCAGCGATTTGCTGAAAATGACCGTACCGTCTTGGGCGGCCGAATAGAAAATCTGATCGTAGGGGTGAGAAACGCCTGCGTTTTCCAGTGCCTCGCGCAGCCGCCACTTCACACGATGTCTAGCGACCTCTGTGCCTTGGTGGTGCTCGGCAATACCCGCCAGTTCAATGTAGTCCTTACGTTTTACGTCGTAGAATTCCATGATCGTTCTCCAGGTTTCAGGCCACGGTATTGCGGCCTGAAACGTATTGGAGTTCGAACGGGGCGATGGTGAGCGGTAGATGTTTATTGAACGCGTTCACGCACCCAGAACAGCGTGGCACCTGCCACCGCCGCCGGCATCATCAGCACGTTCACCCCCGGAATCAGCAGCGCCAGGTAGGTGATGCCGCCAAAGCCCAGCGACTGCCAGCGCTTGCTGCGCAGCCAGGCGAGCATGTCCTGCCAGCTCATCTTGTTGTTGTCCGCCGGGTAGTCGATGTACTGGATGGCCATCATCCATACACCGAAGATCAGCCACAGCGGCGCGGCCACCACGTTGACCCCCGGGATCAGCGACAGGATGAACAGGCCGATCGCCCGTGGCAGGAAGTAGCCGAGCTTGCGCATCTCGCGGCCGAAGGTGCGTGGCACCATCGCCATCAGCTCGCCCCAGCTGAAGGCCGGGAACGGGTCTTCACCACGCACGACCACCTCGACCTTTTCCGCCAGAAAGCCGTTGAACGGCGCGGCGATGACGTTGGCCACCAGGGTGAAGGTGAAGAACACCATCAGCACCAGCAAGGCGACGAACAACGGCCACAGAATGTAGGAAAGGAAGCTCAACCAGCTGGGCAGGGTCGGCATCAGGGCGTCGAGCCACAGGCTGAATTCGTGGCCTGCAAAATAGATCAGGCCGCCAAACAGCAGCAGGTTGATCGCCAGCGGCAGCAGCACGAACATCCGCAGGTTGGGGCTCAGCACCAGTTTCAGGCCTTCGCGCAGATACTGGGGGCCGGAGAGGACAGGGGCTTGCATCGGGATACTCCGCAGAGAAGGGAAAACGCGCTGACCTTACCGAGTTTGCCGCGCCGACGAAAGGCAGGCAGACATGAAGAAACCGGCTGTAACAAATGTGGCAGGGCCGTTTGCGCACGTGAAATTCGCAGATAGAGGATGCCTATGAGGTGGATTGTCGAAGGATATTTCCTTAATCTTTGCGACCTCGCTACAGTGCGCTCAACTTTCCGCTTTCTGGGCCTGCGCGTTGTAGCCTTCCCCAAGTGCTGCGTGGGTCCTTTTTAATTTCCAGCTGGCGGCCCCTGTGGCCCGCTCGACAGGAGTTCGACATGTCTGAAGTACGTCATTCGCGCGTCATCATCCTCGGTTCCGGCCCTGCCGGTTACAGCGCCGCGGTCTACGCTGCCCGCGCCAACCTCAAGCCACTGCTGATCACCGGCATGCAGGCAGGTGGCCAGCTGACCACCACCACCGAAGTCGACAACTGGCCGGGCGACCCCCACGGCCTGACCGGCCCGGCCCTGATGCAGCGCATGCAGGAACACGCCGAGCGTTTCGAGACCGAGATTGTCTTTGACCACATCAACGCCGTCGACCTGGCCAACAAGCCGTACACCCTGCAAGGTGATAGCGGCAAGTACACCTGCGACGCCCTGATCATCGCCACCGGCGCCAGCGCCCGTTACCTGGGCCTGCCATCGGAAGAGGCGTTCATGGGCAAGGGCGTTTCGGCCTGCGCAACCTGCGACGGTTTCTTCTACCGCAACAAGCCAGTCGCCGTGGTCGGCGGCGGCAACACGGCCGTGGAAGAAGCGCTGTACCTGGCCAACATCGCCAGCAAGGTGACCCTGGTGCACCGCCGCGAAACCTTCCGCGCCGAGAAGATCCTGGTCGACAAGCTCAACGCCCGCGTTGCCGAAGGTAAGATCGAGCTCAAGCTCAATGCCACCTTGGACGAAGTACTGGGTGACAACATGGGCGTGACCGGTGCGCGCCTGAAGAACAACGACGGCAGCAGCGACGAAATCAAGGTCGACGGCGTGTTCATCGCTATTGGCCACACCCCGAACACCTCGCTGTTCGAAGGCCAGCTGACCCTGAAGGACGGCTACCTGGTGGTCAACGGTGGCCGTGAAGGTAACGCCACGGCCACCAACGTCGAAGGCGTGTTCGCTGCTGGCGACGTGGCTGACCACGTTTACCGTCAGGCCATTACCTCGGCCGGCGCCGGCTGCATGGCGGCACTGGACGTCGAGCGCTACCTGGACGGCCTGGCCAACGCCTCGTTCTGATTCGGGTGACAAAAAAACCGGCCAACTGGCCGGTTTTTTCATGCCTGCGATTCGGTCACAGGCTCAAGCGCATCGACAGATCCACGGCCTTCACATCCTTGGTCATCGCACCAATCGAGATGTAGTCGACGCCGGTTTCGGCAATCACCCGCAAGGTGGTTTCATTGACCCCGCCACTGGCTTCCAGCTTGGCCTTGCCAGCGGTGATGCGTACCGCTTCGCGCATTTCATCCAGGGTCAGCTCGTCGAGCATGATGATGTCGGCGCCAGCATTCAGCGCCTGACGCAGTTCATCCAGGCTTTCCACTTCGATTTCCACCGGCTTGCCGGGGGCGATACGGTGCGCCGCTGCCACGGCCTCGGCCACGCCACCGCTGGCGGCGATGTGGTTTTCCTTGATCAGGAAGGCGTCATACAGACCGATGCGGTGGTTGTGGCAACCACCGCAGGTGACCGCGTACTTCTGCGCCAGGCGCAAGCCCGGCAGGGTCTTGCGGGTATCGAGCAGCTGCACCTGGGTACCTTCGACCAAGTCGGCGAGGAAACGCGAACGGGTGGCCACCCCCGACAGCATCTGCAGGAAGTTCAGTGCGCTGCGCTCACCGCTGAGCAGCGAACGCGCCGGGCCTTCGAGGTGGAACAGCGGCTGATTGGCAGTGGCGCGCTCGCCATCGGCCACTTGCCAGTGCACGGCCACGCGCGGGTCGAGCTGGCGGAACACGGCATCGACCCAGGCAGTGCCGGCAATCACGCAGTCTTCGCGGGTGATGATGGTGGCCTTGGCCAGGCGCTCGGCCGGGATCAGCTGCGCGGTGATGTCGCCGCTGCCGATGTCCTCCAGCAGCGCGCGGCGCACATTGGCTTCGATCTCGGCGGTCAGGTCGGCAAGGCGTAGGTTCGGCATGGTCGGCTCCACAAGCTAGATGCCGGCGATTATAGGGCAGGGGGGCGGCGCCGTGTACAGCTGCCTTGCGGGTGACCATTGGTCAGGGCACATGAGCATTTGCCTGAAAACAGAGTCACTTACCCGCCGGCGAAGAAAGCTGGTAGCTGTCGGTATTTTTACCGATAATGGCGCCCAACATTTGGCGTCATAGCTTTGACGATTTTTCGCCCTATCGAATACGTCACCCAGCAAGGAGTTCGGGATGCATAAAGAAGGCAAGGTGGTGCCCCTGGCTGCCGCCATGGAACGAGGCGAACGCACGCCTTTACCTTGCCTCCCGGTATTGCTGCTGCAAGTGCGTGACAAGGCGGCCCTGCAACTGCGACAAGGCCTGCAGGCGCTGTTCGACAATGCCGACGATATGCTGTTCGAAATGGCCGACCGCGCGGCCGATCGCGTCGACCAGAACCTGTACTTCGAGGCCATGCGTGACTTGCGCCTGAAGCGCAAGAGCATTGAGCGCGGCTTTCTCGATATCTTCTACGACACCTTCGCTCGCATCGGCCAGTTCGACCCGCTGGGCCAGCAAGCGGCGAAAGGCAAGGCAGACATGGAACGTGCCGTCGCCGTCGACGGCATGGTCGCACGGGGGCTGTCGCGTGATGGCGTCGCCCTCGAGCAACTGGGCGTGCGCTTGCAATGCCTGCTCGGGCGCAGTTTCGACGAACAGCAGAACCCGTTCGGGCCTGCGGCGCTGTGTCTCTACTTCCTCGATGCCGGGCGCAACCTGGGCGTGGGGCTGCGGGTCAAGCTGATCTTGCTGAAGCTGTTCGAGCGCTATGTGCTGCGTGACATCGATGTGCTCTATGCCGAGGCCAACCAGTTGCTGGCCGCAGCGGGTGTGATGCCGGAACTGCAGCCAGCGCCGCGGCGGCGCGCCGAGGACCGCCGCTTGAGTGCGCGGCGCATGTCGGCCACACGCGAGCCTGAAACCTTGGGCGCAGACAGTGCCGGGCATGCTTTCATGCGTTCGCTGGAAGGCCTGTTGGCGCCGTGCCGAGGTCAGGTCGCCCCGCGCGTGCAAGCCGCCGCCAGCGCCCAGCCGATCAGCACCGCCGACTTGCTGCGGTTGCTTTCGCACCTGCAGCATTATGTGCCGGCCACGACCGACGATGACGAATTCGACCTGGGCCAGCAGCTTGAGCAACTGCTGCTGCGGGTCAGCGTGCGCAGCGGTACCCGCCGGCGCATCGCGTGTGCCGACGAGGACATGATCAACCTGGTAGGTCTGCTGTTCGCCTACATCGCAGCCGACGACAACCTGCCACTGAGCCTGCGCGCACTGCTCGTTCGCCTGCATATACCGCTGCTCAAGGTGGCGCTGCTGGACAAAGGCCTGTTCAGCCGAGCCAGCCACCCGGCGCGGCGCCTGCTCAACGAGATCGCTGCTGCCGCGATTGGCTGGGACACTGGCAGCGAGGGCCTGCGCGACAGCCTGCACCTGCGTGTCGAGCGCATCGTCCAGCGCCTGCTCAATGACTTCACCGAAGACACCGAGCTGTTCGCCGAGCTGCTGGAGGACTTTCTTGCCTTCAACCAGGACGAGCGCCGGCGCAACGAACTGCTGGAGCAGCGCACGCGCGATGCCGAAGAAGGCCGCGCCCGTGCCTTGCAGGCCCGCCAACAGGTGCAGCAGGCGCTCAACCAGCGCCTGCGCGGGCGCACGCTGCCGCAGGTGGTGGTGCACATGCTGGTCCAGGCCTGGAGCCAGGTGCTGTTGCTGGCCTGGCTCAAGCAGGGCGAGGCGTCCCAGGCCTGGCAGCAGGCGCTGGCCACCATGGATACCCTGCTCGCCAGCATTGCCCCGCACCAGCCGCCCCAGGTATTGCTGCAACAAGTGCCAGGCCTGCTCAAGGCCCTGCGTGACGGTCTGGCCAGCGTGGCGGTGGATTCAGCGGCTACTCGCGGGTTCTTCCAGCAACTGGAGCAGCTGCACTTGCGCGCGTGCGAAGGGGCGGCATGGCCAGCTGGCAGCGATGAACTGGCCGAAGTCCTGGTGGCCGAGGACATCGTGCTCGCCATCGCCGAAGAGTCTGCCTGCGCACCGCTGCGCCAACTCGATGAGCAAGCGGCAGAGCTGCGCCTGGTGCAGCGCTTGCGCATTGGCACCTGGGTGGAAATGCTCGATGACGACGAGCCGCTGCGCTGCAAGCTGGTCGCACGCATCGACAGCAGCGACCGGCTGGTCTTCGCCAACCGCACCGGCATGAAGGTGCGTGAGTGGAGCTCTGTCGCGCTGGCGCAGGCGCTGCATCGCGGTGCGGCACGGCTGCTGGATGATGGCTTGCTGTTCGAACGAGCGTTGCAAGCCGTGCTTGACGGCCTGCGTCAGCCGCAGGTGCAGTGAGCCGGCGGCATTACAATCATTCACATGCACAGCGCCCCACGCGCAAGGCATACTGCAGGTCTGTACCGGCGCTTTTCAGGATCTGCCCCATGCAATTGGACCGTGCCACTGGCTGGTTCCACGGAAACGGAATCACCCACTGCCCCTCGCCGAACTTCAACGCCCGCCCAGAGGGTGAAGCGATTTCCCTGCTGGTGATCCACAACATCAGCCTGCCGCCGGCCTGCTTCGGCAGCGGCAAGGTGCAGCAGTTCTTCCAGAACCGCCTGGACCCGAACGAACATCCTTACTTTGCCAGCATCAGCCACCTGACCGTCTCGGCCCATCTGTTTGTCGAGCGCGATGGGGCGGTGACTCAGTTCGTGTCATTGCTCGATCGTGCCTGGCATGCCGGTGTGTCGAGTTTCGACGGGCGCGAAGGCTGCAACGACTTCTCCATCGGGATCGAGCTCGAAGGCACTGACGATCTGCCCTATACCGATGCCCAGTACGCCGTTCTGGAGCAACTCACCCGGCAGATCCAGGCCGCCTGGCCAGTGATCGACCTTGAGCGTATCCAGGGCCACAGCGACATTGCCCCGGTGCGCAAGACCGACCCTGGCCCGGCGTTCGACTGGGCGCGTTACCGCAAGGCCATGAAGGATAACGAGGACAACGCATGAGTTTTCTGGTGCTGATACTGGTGCTGTGGGTAGAGAAGTTCTCTGCGCTGCGCCATCAGGTACAACGGGACGGTTTCTTTCTGGGCGAACTGGTGCGCCTGGAGCGCAGTGGCAAGGTACACCCCTGGTGGACACTGGCGATCCTGGTGCTGGCGCCGGTGGCCGTGCTGGTGCTGTTGCTGCACGTACTGGACCCGGTGGCGTATGGCTTGCTGGCCTTGCCGCTGCACTTGCTGGTGGTGATCTACAGCCTGGGGCGCGGCGATGCCAAGGCTTCACTCGGGCCCTTGCGCGATGCCTGGCGGCGTGGCGACGACCAGGCTGCGCTGCGGGTGGCCGAACGCGACCTGGGCCTGGCGGCCGACGAGCCGCACAGCTTGCTGGTGCGTGTGCAGGGTTACCTGTTGTGGCAGGCCTATCAGAGCTTTTTCGCGGTGATCTTCTGGTACTTCGTGCTTGGCCCTGGCGCGGCGCTGGCCTACCGCTTGCTGGCGCTGACGGGGGAGCATAGCCGCCAGCCTGCGCTCAAGGCCCGTGCCGAACAGCTGCGGCATGTCATGGACTGGCTGCCGGTGCGGGTGCTCGCCATGAGCTTCGCGCTGGTCGGCAATTTCGTCGCGGTAATGCGGGTGATGCTGCACGAGCTGCTCAACTGGCACATCAGCGCCGGGCACCTGGTGACCAGGGTCGGGCGCATTGCCGATGACATCCCCGAGGAAGAAGATGCCCAGCGCGGGTTGGGGCGACTGGACAGCCTGTGGGACCTGCTGCTGCGTTGTGCCGTGTTGTGGTACGCAGGCTTCGCCCTGTGGACAGTTTTGATGTAGTAGGTT